>NZ_PNDV01000003.1:0-85219 GCF_005930865.1 Pseudoalteromonas sp. S554
AAGCAGCCCTTTTTTATTAATTTTTGAACAGTTACAATTTTTTTCTGGCTTTTTAAGCTCAGATTGATACATTATTCCGGTTAGTAGCCAGTGTTTATATGCCATGTCAGTATTTATAAAGTCTTACAAAAAACTTTTTCCAGCTCGCCAACTCCTTATTCGTCAAAATGGCGAGGTTAAGCATGTTGTTTTAGCGCCTTGGTTACAACTTTTTGCAATAGTGCTTATTTTAGCAACACTTGTCTGGGTGAGCATTTCTAGCTTTCGTGTATACACACAAACTAACCATATCTCTGACATAGAAAAAAATCAGCTTAACAAACAAGCACTATGGGAACAAAAAGTTAGCGAGCAACAACGTCTTCACGAGCAACAACTCAAACAGCTAGTAACTCTTGAACAAAAACAAGCGCTACTTCAAAGCATGATCGAATCTTTACCTGCTTCAATCAGTCAAGACGTTATTCAGTTAGGTGAAGAGCTTGAGTCACCTATTAACGAAAATAAAAGCGAATTTCATGAACCTTTAGTAGATGAAGACCCAAATGCTAAGCAAGTTGATTTAGGTAAGCCTATTAGTTTTGAAACACGTTTGGCACATTTAAATGAGCAATACGAACAAAGCTTTAATTACCTAGACAAAAAAATAAACGAACGACATAACGCTATTTTAGCCATGCTTAAAGGCGCAGGCCTTGATGCCGCTTTGGAAGAACACCTAGCAATTAACTCTTTGCATATTGCTCAAGGTGGCCCGTTTGATGTATTCGATGAAACAAATATACCCGGTCATTTTTTGGCTATAGTTGATAAGTTAGTCGCGTTAAATAATCTAGAAAATTTATTAACTGAATTACCTAACACCCTGCCCTTACCCGCTGCAAAATATTATATTTCAAGTAGCTTTGGCTTACGCAAAGACCCAATGAATAATCGCCGAGCATTTCACAAAGGCGTAGACTTAGCGGGTTGGCACAAAACCGAAATTTTTGCTCCGGCCGACGCTGTGGTTCTTCGTGCAGGGCGTAATGGCGGATATGGTAACTTTATTGAACTTGAACACAAAAATGGCTTAGTAACTCGCTTTGGCCATTTAAATAAAATAAAAGTAAAAAAAGGCCAGCACATTGCCAAGCACGATGTAATTGGTTTAATGGGGAGCACTGGTAGAAGTACTAGCACTCATTTACACTACGAAGTATTGGTTAATGGCGAACAAGTCAATCCTCTAAAAATAACAAAGGCGCTTTCTCGTGTTCGGTAGAAAAAAATCAACAAGTACTAATCTAAGAAAGGTTAATCATACGCCTTCTATTATTTCTGAAGATGTGCGCCTTACTGGCACTTTAATAAGCCAAGGTGAGGTTCAACTTGATGGTCGCATAGATGGCGACATAAAAGCCGAGCAATTAGTTATAGGCTCCTCCGGTGTAGTTGAGGGAATTGTTGAAGCAGTAGGCATTGTTGTTAAAGGCACTGTTATTGGTTCTATCAATGCAAGTGAAGTAAAAATACAAAGTGGTGCTCACGTCCATGGCGACGTATTTCATGATTCATTGAGTATAGATGCTGGCGCTATAATTGAAGGCAACTTAAAGCAACGCACTGAAAAAGAGACGGTAGAGTTAACTGCTGAACCAATTGAAAAAGAAGTTAAAACACTGATTGAAGAAGATGACAGCGGCTTGTCGTTTGTAAATAAACAAGCCACGGATAAAAGCGAGCGGTAGGCTATTTTTTCTCAGTAATATACATTGTAATATCTGCAGTGAACACGAGCTCGTTGCGGGTATTATAAAGCTTTACTGGTACTACTAAATCTTCTTTATCAATCCACTGGCGTGGTAAATCAATTTCAGCAATAGCCGTAACGTCTGTATCAACCTTTGCCAAATATTGTACGGTCATTCCCTTTGGTATCCAACGATGGGTTTTTACCGGTACAGTCGCGTCAACCATCACCCCTGCACATAACTCAGCCAAATTACACTGCGCAATTGCATGAATGGTTCCAATGTGGTTATGAACACTACGACGATTTTTAACAATAGCACTACAGTGCCCTTCTCGCAGGTCTAATACGTAGGGCTTCATTGAGCCAAAGTAAGGTGCTTTAAAACAAACAGCTTTAGTAAAAAGCCAATTGCCAAAGGGTAAGTTTTTAAATTTATGCCACGTTTTAACTAGTGGTGATTGATTTGCCATTTTTATTATCCAGTTACAGTTACTTTATTAACGCTAACACATCAGACCAGTTTAAAAAAGCCGTTTTAATTACTGCTTTTATTATGTGTTTAACAAAAAATACGAATGACGACGTATGCATAGGCCAAAAGCCCTTTCTTTTTTACGAGTGCCCCCCTAAAATACGCGAAAAAGGAGACTCAATGCATACACAGCCCGCAAAACCTAATCTAACTTTATTACTTATCTTAGCGTTGCTCGTTATTTTTTGCCCTATGGCTATTGATATTTATCTGCCCGCTTTTCCTACCATAGCAGAGCAATTTTTAGTGACTGAGCAACAAGTGCAGCAAACTGTTGCCATTTTTATGTTAACCGTTGGACTAGGTCAGTTAATTGCAGGGCCATTAGCAGATAGATTTGGCCGAAAGCCTGTCGCATTAGTGGGTATTAGCTTATATGCAGGCTCTGCATTACTTGCTTACTGTGCCCCTTCGTTTGAAGTATTACTTTCTGCTCGAGCATTACAAGGGTTAGGTGCATGCGCCACATTTGTTGTCGCTTTCGCTATTGTAAGAGACAAATTTGGTAGCGAACGTAGCGGCCAAATTATTACTTACTTAAATGGCATTGTGTGCTTTATTCCTGCGTTAGCGCCCATTTTAGGTGCTTGGTTAACTGTTAAGTTTGGCTGGGAAATGAACTTCTTATTTTTAACTGGGTTTGCATTGTTAGGCTTTATTGTTACGTTGTTCTTTTTTAGAGAAACACGACCAGCCGATAGCGTTTATCAGGGGCATATTCTCGATTTAAGACGCTTTATACCTATTATTTCAACGCCACTATTTTTATTTAATAGCTTGCTTTGCATGGTTACTATGTCGGTTATTTTAGTGTTTGTCACCCTAGCACCTGGCTGGATAATTACTGAGCTTGGCGGAAGCGTAGCTAATTTTACATTTTGGTTTTCACTAAATGCCGTTTTAAGCATTATTGCCAGTTTTATTATGCCACTGTACATTAAACGCCACCCCAAACGCGCTTTAAAAATAGGGTTACTGCTATTGGTTGGCTCGGGATTACTTATGCTCCTGTTTAGCCAATATAAATCGGCTTTGGCGTTAATGATCCCCATGTTTGTGGCTGCATTTGGTTTTGCGCTCACTCTTGGCTCTGCAGCAGGTCGAGCATTAAGCTTGTTTCCTAAACAAGCGGGCACAGCTTCAGCGTTGCTTGGTGCAATGCAAATGAGTGGGGCAAGTTTGCTGGTATTTATTACTCAATTTTTACAGTTGCAGACCCCTATATTAATTGGCGTCCACTTTTTATTATTGGTCCCATTTAGCTATTTATTGTTTCGCAAAGCGCAGTTTTCATAATTCACCTTATTAAACACAAACTATTAATGGGAAAATACGGCTTATTTTCCCCACGCTCCCTTTAAAAACGACGCTTAAAAAGCAGCAAGTGAAACTTGTGTAGTGAGAGGTCAATCAAGCTCTATATCGGTGATACAGTAAGCCATAGACTGCTTTTTATTTATCATTACGATTGGTATCATCAACTATCTTTAATTAATTCATGTATATGATGATCAACCCTGATTTTCTCTTCTCTTTTTTAATTGCTAGTTTTTTAATGGCGGTTGCCCCAGGCCCATCGAATGCGTTTTTAATGGCACAAACATTTGCAAATGGCCGTACTGCGGGTATGCAAAGTGCGTTTGGTTTTGCATTAGGTGGTGTTGTGCATACCTTTTTTGCCGTAATAGGCTTAAGTGCTATTTTAAAAGCATCAGCCGCTGCCTATAGTGCTGTTCAATATACAGGTGCAGCTTATTTGTGTTATTTGGGCTTTATGATGATAAAGAGCACGCTAAAAAACACAGCTACTGCCACTCAAACTCAAAGTGAAGATAAGCCACACGTAAGCACCGCTAAAAAATCTAATGTGATGTTTCAAGCCATGATGACCGAGGTACTTAACCCTAAGGTCGCTTTATTTTTTATTGCTTTTATTCCACAGTTTGTAGACCCGAGCTTATCATCAGCCACTTTTCAGCTCGCATTTTTTGGCCTGCTATACCCTATTTTTGCTTTTCCAATAGACTGCACGTATATTTATTTTGGCGACAAAATCGCACAGTTTTTTAGGCAGCATCCAAACAGTCAACTTTGGATTGATAGAGTAACGGGAATGATATTTATTGCCCTCGCTATTAATCTACTATTATAACTTTCCTAAATTTTGCTAACAGTTGATGTAACTATGAGCATTTAGGCACAAATAAAAAGAATTAATATGGAACAAAAAACGCAATCTCTCCCTGCAAAGAAAAATATTGCCCTTGTTGCTCACGATGGCAAAAAAGCCGCGCTAAAGCTGTGGTGCGACAAACATAAAAATACACTTAGCAAGCACACCTTATACGGCACAGGTACAACGGGGCATTTAATTCAAAAAAGTACAGGGCTTGATGTTGTTCAGCTTTTAAGTGGCCCAATGGGTGGCGACCAACAATTGGGCGCAAAAATAGCAGAACATGAAATTCATGTTTTAATATTTTTTTGGGACCCTTTAGCTTCTCAGCCTCATGACCCTGATGTAAAAGCATTACTGCGCTTAGCGGCAGTGTGGAATATTCCTGTAGCGTGTAACGAGGTAAGTGCTGATATGCTGTTAAGTTCTCCTTTAATGGAAAACGAGCTTGAGCGTACCTTGCCAGATTACGAAAAATACCTCGCAACCCGACAAATAAGTCTTTAAGCCTTTTAAGTTACTTGTAAAGCATGCTGGCCCATTTCGTCAGGCCAGCAGTTACACTACCAAAATGGTCACCATTAACCATATTAATATTACCTAAGTGCTCGCTAAGTGCTGCTTTGATTAGTGGAGACTGCGCACTGCCCCCCGTTAAATAAATAACGTCTGGTGTTGTTTGTGCATCGTTTATTGCTTGTTTTGCCAAAGTGACTATTTGGCTAATACTACTTTCTACAGCTAACGATAAATCATGAACAGATAAGTTTTTACTAAGTTCAGTATCTAAAAAGCGCAAGTCACAGTTAAAGTCAGGTGTTGACGAGAGGGCTATTTTTGCGGCTTCACCTTGTTGAACAAGTTGATGCCCTTGCTTATTTTGTTGTAAGTGAATTAAGCGCTTATAAAGATCTGGTGCACTTACATCCCGCAACTGTGCATTAAGCTCTCGCGCCTGACTTTCACTGTAAAATTGGCTTTGCAAATTAACATCGTTAATTTTACATGCCTGCCAAAATGGCTGATTTGGCAAAGGTAATCCCGATTTAAATGTACTGCCAAGCCCCAATAAAGGCATTAAACCATGAAAGCTCAATGCAATATCTAAATCGTTTCCGCCAACACGCTTACCACTGTGAGCTAAAAAGTCGTTATCGCGCTGACTATTTCCTCTAAAACTGGGGCCCATTTGCACAAATGAACAGTCACTGGTGCCTCCACCAATGTCTATAACCAACACTTTCTGATCGTGTGTTAAATCACTTTCGTAATCGATACCTGCTGCTAGCGGTTCGTATAAAAAATTAACGTCTTTAAAGCCAGCACGTTTTGCAGCTCGCTCTAAAATACCCACAGCTTGCTGGTTAGACTGCTCACCGCCTACCGCCTGAAAGTTTACAGGCCGGCCAATAACAGTTTGAGTAAGTACTTTTTCTAAAGACTGCTCTGCGCGTTGTTTTATTTTTAAGATCATTGCCGTTGCAATGTCTTCAAAAAAGTTAATTTGGCCTTGCTTTAAACCGGTTGCACCAAAAAACGATTTGGGTGACTTAACAAAGTATCCTTCTTCAGGAAATTGAACGTATTCACTAATTGCTTCACGACCAATAAATAAGGTCTCATCTGAAGGTTGTAAATCAAGGTCTGATTTAATTCGAGGCAGTGAGTTTAAAAGGGCTTGGCGCTGAGATTTAAAATCTTGTTCATGCGCGGTTCCTTTCAAATGCTTAGCAACAAAATCAACCACCAAAGCACTGTGATGCGTATAAAGTGTAGAAGGTAAGTAATGCTTGCCTTGCTCTAAAGGCACTAACTGAACATTATTATTGTTCATTACACCCATAGCACAATTTGAACTACCGTAATCAAAACCTACAAACATATACCACCACACATTACCAAAAAGGCCGCGCAATTTAGCATATTTAAGATCACTTTTAAATTGCTATATGCTTTCTCGCACTCTTAAAAAGCTAGCAAAGCGAGGAAGGCCATTTTTAGTCACCCCATGAAAACGATAGGTAACGGTGCTACCAATGGCCGGTGGATTTTGACGTTGTGCATCGCTAAATCCTGTACCAATTGAAAATAGCTGCCCAGAGGCTGACTTAACGCGCAGCGCACCCAGCATCCCCGTGTATTTCCCTTTACCCGGCAAATGAGCAATGACAACCGCCTCAGCATCAAGGTAAGGCTTTAACTTTAACAAAGCACCACTTCGTCCACTTTTGTGTTTTGCATCAGCTAAGTGCAACATAACGCCTTCAGCACCCTGCGCAGTTATGTTATTAAAATAGTCTGAAAGCTGTTTGTTATTTTTAAATCGACGCTGTTTAACAGCTTGGATATGGGGCTGATTAATATGTGTAACAAGTTGGGAATAATTTTTATAACGCTCGCTAAAAGCTAAGGTTTTATCTGGCATATCAAATATCTTGTAAGTGACGGCTTGCCAGTCTTTGTTATTTGGGATTTTAGTTCTTACTATACCGCTTAATGCAGCAAAGTGTTCTCGTTTGCTCCAAAGCTCGCCATCTAACCACGTATTGGGCAGGGATGTAGTAAACCAATGTGGTGCATTAATTATATTCCCTTTGCGAGTAACAAACTGTGTGCCCGTCCATATAGCTCTTACACCGTCAAATTTTTCGCTGACTAAATACGCACTAATATCATTGTGCTTTTCTTCATCATACACTTTGGCTAATAATACAGAAGGCTGAGAAGTATAAGCCGAGCAGCTTAACAAAATAATCGTAATTAATAACATCCATTTTATAGCAATCATTAGCGCATCCAAGCTAGGTAATAGTGACTTACACTATAGTTGAGATTGCACCCATTGCCAAAACTCATCAAGGTCACCCATGCAATAGGTCGCTTTGCTAAAGTCATGATCTTTGGTGTGGCTATTAGCAATAGCAACCACCCTTAAACTTGCATTATTTGCGGCGCTTACGCCTGTAAATGTATCTTCTACGGCTATCGCATTTTCTGACTTTACGTTTATTTGCTTTAAAGCGAGTAGATACGGGTCGCCTGCAGGCTTAGGGTTAATTACATCGTCTTTAGTAACAAGAGTATCAAACAGCTCATAAAACCCTAATCCTTTTAGAATTGGCATAGCTTCGCTTGTTGCACTTCCGGTGACAAGCGCCATTTTTAAGCCACTATTTTTAACCGCTTTTAGCGTTTGTTCTACATATGGCATAAGCGGTGGTAAGTTCGTTTTGACGTATTCACCAAATAATCGATATTTTTCAGCAGCTAAAAACTCAGCACTGACTGATAAATTATTCTCACTTTTAATTTCAATTGCCGCTTCTAGTGTAGGACGCCCTGAAAACCGCTGACAAAATTCATCTTCTAAATAACTTACCTCAAATGGCGCTAACAATGTGCTCCAACATACAAAATGCATCGCTTCTGAATCGACTAGCGTGCCATCCATATCAAATAAAACGGCCTGTAAGCTCATGATCTCTCCTTAAATTAAAGTGCTAAAAAAAGGTGCTAGAGCACCTTTTTCATTATTACTGGGTTAAACCCGCCGGCGGCTCACCAAAAGCTTCTTCACCGGTTTCAATATCAACTAACTCATAGCCACGGGCTTTACGAACCACCTTAAGTACAGGTTTTTCAAAAGCAGTTTTTAAGCGCTCCGAGTCATCTTTTAACTCATCAAGGGTTGTACCAAACGGTGCTGCGCCTGTTTCTGACCAGTTAGTTACTTTACCATTTAGGTTATATTCTACTTCGTGTATTTGATATTGCGCTGCTTCATCTTTTGTTGCTTCACAAAAAATCACACGGTAATTCCAAAATCCAGCCATTATATTTCTCTATCAATAAACCAATTATGCGCTACTTTAACAGCTCTAAAAGGGATCACAAAATAAAAAGCCTGCACAAGGCAGGCTTTTAAATGTAAATTTCTAATCAATTAATTAGAAAAATTTAACTTTAAATTCAGCACCAACATAACGCTCTTCATTAACAATACCCGTGTTATTGTTAAAGTCGATAGCGCCTATTGCTTGTTGCTCATCAAATAAGTTACGAACAAAACCAGCAACTTCATATTCGTAGTCACCTTCTGCCCATCTGTAACCTGCACGAAGACCAACTTCAGTTAAAGGCTTGCCTTCAAACTCTACAGATTCATATAAGAACATGTTGATTTTGCTGCGGTAAGAAATGTCACCATTTGCAAAGAAATCACCATCTTCAAGCTCTTTAGTGTAACGAAGTGTAAAGTTAGAAATCCACTCTGGTGCATGCGGTAAGCTGTTACCGTCTAAAATTGCACGAGCTTCAGGACCAAAAGGACCTGCAACTTGGAAAGTTGGATCTGTCACAGTACACTGGCCACACACAGCTACAGCTAGGTCATTATCTTTAAGCTCAGTTTTGTTATAGCTTAAGTTAAATGTTGCATTAAGCTCATCACTTAATACCCACTCAGTGTCTAACTCAAAACCGTAGCCCGTCGTTTTGTCTGCATTAATTAAGCGGTTAAAGTTTGCACCACCACCTACAGCAGTCAATTGCTGATCGCTCATTGTGTAGTAGAACACAGTTGCGTTTACGCGACCTTGTCCGTCTAGCACATCTGATTTAATCCCTGTTTCGAATGAAGTCACTGTTTCAGAATCAGCGGTTGTTACTTCATCACCAAACAAAATACGACCTTGTAAGCTTGGTGCACGGAATGTGTTAGCTACACGGCTGTACCAGTTTACATCTTCGTTTACTTTGTAGTTTGCAGATAAATCCCAGCTTACATGGCTATCGCTAACATCTTGCTCGATAAATAAAGCACCACCGCCAACAGGGCTAAGTGTTCGATCTGCAGAGAAATCTTTTTCATCATCAGAGTAACGAAGGCCCGCTGTGATTTTTAAATCATCAGATACAACATAATCAACAGAGCCAAATACTGCCCAAGCAGTTGTATCTTGTTGCTGTTTAACATACCCATTTAAGGCGCCGGCCGGTGATGAAAACGTGTCATAGCTAAAGTTTTCAATTGTTAGTTCTTCGTCAAAGTAAAAAACGCCCACTTGATAGTTTAAGTCGCCGTCAAAGTTACTTGATAAACGAAGCTCTTGAGTAATTTGATCTTGCTCAGGAATACCATCGGCACTTTCTGAAGGGAATGGAATAAAGCCAGGGCCCATGTAATCAGGAAGGAAAACAGCACCGTAACCACCGTCAATATCACCACGAGAGTATATTTCAGCGCTTTCCCATGCAGAGATAGACGTTATAGTGTGGTTTTTAAGTTCCCATTCAAGTCTTAGGCTCATACCCTCAGATTCTACTTGTTGAGTAGAACGAGCACCGGCATCTTGGTATACAACATCGTGCTCGTAGTTATCGACTAATTCGTTAGAACCAGACTCAATAACATTTGCACGGAACGCGATAGGTGAACCATCTAAATCACGTGTGTGATAGTTTAATAAAGCAGAAAAATCATCGCCTTCATATAAAAACTGAATACGTGCTGCTTTTTCAGTATAACCGCCCTGTTGATCTTTAGCTTCAAAATTAGGTGCTTGGTTATCAATGTAATCATCTTTATCTTGCCATAATAATGAAACGCGAGCAGATAAACGATCTGTTAACGCACCACCTACAGCACCTTCAGTATCTACAGCGCCACGGCTACCGTATGAAACCGCACCGTAACCGTCAAACTCTTGGCTAGGTTTAACTGAGTCAAATTTAACAAGGCCTGCAGGCGTATTACGGCCAAATAAAGTACCTTGCGGACCACGTAATACTTCTACGCGTTCAACATCAAATACAGGAAAGCCTTTTAAAATCGCATTTTCTTGAACAACTTCATCAACTACTAACGATACAGGTTGAGACGCATTTAAATCGAAATCTGTGTTACCTAAACCACGTACGTAAAAACGTGGGAAAGAACGGCCAAATGAAGATTCGATAGACAAGCTTGGAATTTTTGCGTTCATAAAACGAATATCCATGCCTGCCGAGCTGTATGCATCAAGGTTATCACCTTGCAGTGCAGATACAGCTACAGGAACCTCTTGAGCATTTTCTACACGTTTACGCGCAGTAACTTGAATAACTTCTAATTGGTTATTTTTTTTAGCCGTTTCTTCTTCAGCAGCAAATGAAGAAACAGAAGTGCCAGCAGCAGATAATAGTGCGGCATTAATGATTGTCGCTATTGCAGATTTTTTAATTGCTTTCATGTCGGGTTTTAACCTTTTGTATGCACTCTTGTTCAACGGTTTTTTGTGTTGCGCAATGTATTCATTGCGGGCTCGTACAATTTTTCGCGACTTGGCTATATGCGCGCGGACCTCATTATCGAGAGTACAAAAACGAAATAATAAGGCTGAACGAACGTAAGAGATTATACCACTGTGTAATAAATTTACTGCATAAAACTTTTCAATTTCTGAAACTTTTTTGCAACATTTAACCACAAGATAGCGACTTTTTATTACTTTTTAGATGTAAAAACCCAATTATAAGGACATATGTCCTTATCAATAAAACTGCAAATAAAGTAGCAATTTTAAAGTTTTAACTTAAAAACCTAACTTAGGTACGCTTTTTGCTAACGAAGAAAAAACCGCACTAGGCGGTTTTTTCCTCAATGCTTTATCACGTTCGTTTTAAGGCTATTTCTCCATCTATGTGAATGTCTCGTTGAGGGAACGCAATCACTACATTATTTTGCGCAAATACATCGTACAGACTAAAGCGAATATCACTGCGCACGGTTCTAAGCATGGTTTCAGATTCAGCACATACCCAAAAAACAGCGTTAAAAACTAATGAGCTATCGGCAAAGTCGTCAAATAGCACTGCCGATTTTGGTGTTTTTAAAATCGCTTTATGCTCATCAAGCACCTGTTGGATGAGTTTTTTAACTAAAACTACATCCGAACCATAAGCAACGCCTACGCTTACCGACGAGCGTGCATTCCCATCAATTAACGTCCAGTTTGTTACGGTGTTTTCTAGTAATTGGCTGTTGGGGATCAACATATGTACGCCATCATTTCGACGAATCCGCGTTGAACGTGTATTAATAGTTTCGACGACACCCTTGGCACTGCCTACTTCTAAAAAGTCACCTATTCGAATAGGACGCTCCCACATTAATATCCAACCGCTTATAAAATTATTAATTATATTTTGCGCACCAAACCCCACACCTATTGCAATAGCACCCGATACAAATGCAAAAGCCGTCAATGGAATATTTAATACTTCTAGCGAGGTAAAAACTAATATGGCGATACTTAAAATAAAATAAATACGCGTAAATAAATGAACAGCATCTTGGCTTATTTTTTTGGCGAGTAAAGTTCTTTTTATTAACTTACCAATGTGTGTCACCACAAACCACATTGCAAATAAAATAAGCGGCACCTGAATTATTTTTGCCACTGTGAGTTGTATATCGTTGTAACTAAATACAACAAAAGAAAGGATTTCGTTTATTTGTTCTAAATTCATTTATTTTCCAATCAGGGGGTCTTTAATATTATTATAGAGTGAATGTGTTTTAATTAACTAACATTAGCACGCCACAATGCAATTTAACTGACTTTAAAAATTACACTTTGTTATTTTGCAGTACTTGTGCCACCAAAAAACAAACAACACAAGCTACTTTTACCTACCTAAACATCTATTTTTAGCTAATTTGCGTTTAAATCCTGCATAATCTCGATAAACTTTATTGTATATAAATCAAAATTTGGTAAGTTAAGTGGGTTTTTCGACTCGAAAAGCCTATTCCGGCTAATCTTTCTATGGAGTTATTATGCGTAAAACCCTAATCGCCACTACAATTGCTAGTGCATTATTACTATCTGCCTGTTCAGAAAATAAATCAGAAACACAAACAATGGCAAAAGAAAGCGCAGCACAAGTGCAAGACGTAAACGCAAGCAATGTGTTATTCAAACCAAGTCCTTTACAATACATGGCACCTGAGTTTGATAAATTTGGTACTAAAGATTACGAAGCTGTATTCAACGCGGGTATTGCAGAGCATACAGCTCAAATTCAAGCAATTGCTAATAACCCAGAGCCAGCAACATTTAAAAACACATTAGTTGAAATGGAACTATCTGGTGAGTTATTGAACCGTGTATCAACGGCATTTTATAACTTATCGGGCTTAATTTCAGATGACGAATATCAGCGCATTAGTAAAAAAATGGCGCCAGTATTATCGGCTCACTCTGATGACATTTATTTAAACGGTGCTTTATTTGAGCGCGTTCAAACAATCTACGATAACCAAGCAGCACTAAGCGCTGAAGATCAACGCCTTGTTGACTTTTACTACAAGCAGTTTGTAAAAGCCGGTGCTAAATTAAATGACGAAGAAAAAGCAAAAATGCGCGAAATTAACGCACAACTTGCTAACTTATCTACTGCGTTTTCGCAAAACGTTTTAAAATCATTTAAAGAAGATGTAATTGTTGTTACTGACAAGTCTAAACTTGCAGGCCTTTCTGAAGGTGAAATTGCAGGCCTAGCAGCTGCAGCTAAAAAAGCAGGCAAAGAAGGCTACATGATCACGCTTGTGAACACCACGCAACAGCCTATTTTATCAAGCCTTGAAAACCGCGAGTTACGTGAGCAAATTTTTACTGCCTCAGCAAACCGTGCAGCACAAACAAATGGTCCTATCATCATTGAAGAAACAAACTTACGTGCACAAAAAGCAGAGCTTTTAGGCTACAAAGATTGGGCTTCGTATGTAATGACCTCGCGTATGGCGCAAACAACTGAAAATGTATACGGCATTTTAGATGACCTTGCCCCTAAAGCAGTTGAAAAAGCAAAAATTGAAGCAGCAGCTATCCAAAAAGTAATTAATGATTCGGGCGAAAGCTTCGAACTTAAACCTTGGGATTGGGCATTTTACGCTGAAAAAGTACGTGCTGAAAAATATGACCTAGACCCTGCGTTAGTTAAACCTTACTTTGAAATGAGCTCAGTAATTAACGATGGTTTATTCTTTGCGATGAATAAACTATACGGTATTACGTTCAAAGAACGTCAAGACTTACCGGTTTACCACGAAGATGTAACCGTTTATGAAGTATTTAACGCTGACGGCAGTGCAATTGGTTTATTTTACATGGACCCATACGCACGTGAAGGCAAGCGTGGCGGCGCATGGATGAGTGCATACGTAAGCCAAAGCGGCTTAAAAGGCACTAAACCTGTTATTTATAACGCGCAAAATATTCCAAAGCCTGCTGAAGGCGAGCCAACGCTTATGACCTTTGACGAAGTGTCGACTATGTTCCATGAATTTGGTCATGCGGCTCACGGTTTATTCTCAGATGTTAAATACCCAAGCCTTGCTGGCACTGCAACAGCGCGTGACTTTGTTGAATTTCCATCTCAAGCACATGAAGATTGGATGATTGAGCCTAGCGTACTTGCTAATTACGCTAAGCACTACAAAACAGGTGAGCCAATTCCACAAGCATTACTTGATAAAGTATTAGCATCGCAAAAATTCAACCAAGGTTTTGGTACGACTGAATATTTAGCGGCTGCTTTACTGGATATGGAATGGCATTCATTTGGTTCAGATAAGAAAATCAATGATGTTCAAGAGTTTGAAAACGCAGCGCTAAAAGCTCATGGTATTGATTACTACCCTGTACCACCGCGTTATAAATCAAACTACTTTAGCCATACATTTGCCGGCGGTTACTCTGCGGGTTACTACGCATACCTTTGGACTGAAGTATTTGCAGCCGATGCATTTGCACACATGGAAAACAACGGTGGTTTAACACGTGAAAACGGCGATAACTTCCGTAAAGAAATCCTATCAAAAGGTAATAGCCGTGACTTAATGCAAAGCTACATTGAGTTTAGAGGTCAAAAACCAACAACCGACGCACTACTTAAGCGCCGCGGTTTGGTAGAATAATAACTTAACTTATTATTTTTAATATAAAAGCCCGCTTGCGGGCTTTTATTGTTTATACCTTAATTTATAACAGATAAACTTAGCCAATTAGTTATTACACAATGATGGTTATGGGCTATTTATTTGCAGTGACCCTACTTTGGGCATTTTCGTTTAGTTTAATTGGCGTATATTTAGCTGGGCACGTTGATGCATGGTTTAGCGTATTAATCCGTGTTGCGCTAGCTACATTGGTATTTTTACCATTTATCAAACGCCTTCCTCCCGCCACCGCAATCAAGCTTATGTTAATAGGCGCTGTGCAACTGGGGGTTATGTACAGTTTTTACTACCACTCATTTTTGTTTTTAAGCGTCCCTGAAGTATTGCTTTTTACGGTTATGACGCCGCTCTATATTACTTTATTAAACGATACCCTTAACAAACAGTTTAATCCGCAATTTTTTATTGTTGCCTTAATTGCCGTGCTGGGTGCAGTAGCAATTCGTTATGAAAATCTCGACAATGACTTTTGGCTAGGGCTGTTGCTTGTACAAGGAGCCAATTTAAGTTTTGCAACTGGGCAAGTTACTTACAAACGGTTAATGCAAGGCAAGCAGCTTGACGACAAGGCGGCATTTAGCTGGTTTTTTATTGGCGCCCTTATTGTTGCAGGCTTATGTTACGCATTATTTGGTAACCCGAGCAAGCTGCCAAACACAAATACACAATGGGGGATTTTAATTTATTTAGGAATAGTGGCCTCAGGCTTGGGTTATTTTTTATGGAATAAAGGCGCAACGCTTGTCAATGTTGGGGCGTTGGCGGTCATGAATAACTTACTCATCCCTGCCGGTATTATTGTTAATATTGTTATTTGGAATAGAGATGCCGATATTTTTAGGCTAAGTATTGGTGCAGCAATAATGCTTTTAGCGTTAGTGGTTAATCAGATAATGACGAAAAAATAAGTTCACTTTTCTGTCGTTTAATTGTCATTAAGAGTTACTAAGGTAGTGCAACTTTTATTTTTTAAGGATAAACAATGAAGCGTATTACCTTATCTGCCAGTTGCCTTCTAATTGTTGCACTTACCGGTTGTGACGATGAAGTTAAAGTAGTCGAAAAAGACGTTTTAGTAACTAACACTGAAGTTGAAATTGTAGAAGTACCCACGCCAGTCGTTGTAGAAGTGGCCCAAGGTAGCAATGTTCAACTTGGCACACGCCCTGATTATTTAATTAACGACATGGCGCCAAGCGAGTTAAAAACACAATTAGCATCATGCCAAGATGGCCCATTTTATAAGACAGACTTTTCAATTGGGCATCGCGGTGCCCCAATGCAATACCCTGAACACACTAAAGAATCTTATATTGCAGCAGCGCGAATGGGCGCAGGTATTGTAGAGTGCGATGTAACGTTTACAAACGATAAAGAACTAGTGTGTCGCCACTCACAATGTGACTTACATACCACCACTAACATTTTAGCTATCCCAGAACTTGCCGCCAAATGCAGTGTGCCATTTACCCCAGCCGATCCAAATACTGGGACTCCGGCCTCAGCAAAGTGCTGTACAAGCGATATTAGCCTGAGCGAATTTTTAACCCTTGAAGGAAAAATGGATGGTGCGAATCCTAAAGCCACCACAGTGGCAGAATACCTTGACGGCACCCCAAATTGGCGTACCGATTTATACTCAAAAACAGGAACGCTATTAACCCACAAGCAAAGTATTGAGTTATTTAAAGAGTTGGGTGTAAAAATGACCCCAGAGCTTAAGTCGCCTCAAGTTAGCATGCCTTTTGATGGTATGAGCCAAGAACAATACGCACAAAAAATGCTTGATGAATACACGCAATTAGATGTCCCCGCAAATCAGGTATACCCACAATCGTTTAATTTAGACGATGTTAAATATTGGATTAACACCAACCCTGAATTTGCAGATCAAAGTGTTTATTTAGATGGTCGCGATAGTGAAGCTGGTTTTGACCCGAGCAATCCAGCAACATGGCAACCAAGCATGGCTGAACTGGTTGCTGACGACGTTAAAATACTTGCGCCTCCCATTTGGATGATGCTTACCATCGATAACGATAACAATATTGTTCCTTCACAATACGCAATCGAAGCAAAAGCGGCAGGTTTGAAGCTCATAGCATGGAGCCTTGAGCGCTCAGGGCCGCTAAATGAAGGGGGTGGTTATTATTATCAGTCAATTGCTGATGTAATCAATAACGATGGCGATATGATGACTGTAGTTGATGTTTTAGCAAAACAAGTGGGTGTAATGGGTATATTTTCTGATTGGCCGGCCACGGTAAGCTACTACGCAAGTTGTAATAAAATGCCAGCTAGCATTTAAAAACGCATTTCAGCGGTCGTTTATTCTGCTGCGCTCAGTTACCATAAAGAAATTACCAAACCTTTTTAACTGAGCGCTTTTATGATCATCCAACAACATAATACCGACTTAACAACGCCAACAGGCCTAATGCGAACCACAGTGTATCGTCCACAAGCCGATGGGCAGTTTCCTGCCATTGTTTTTTATTCTGAGATTTTTCAGCAAACGGCTCCTATTGCTCGAAGTGCCGCACTTTTGGCAAGCCATGGTTTTGTTGTACTCGTGCCTGAGGTATTTCATGAGTTAAACCCTATCGGAACTGTACTTGCTTACGATGATGCAGGTAAAGACAAAGGCAATGCGGATAAGTGGAAAAAACCGCTTGAGCATCACGATAGCGACACACAAACATTAATCGATTTTGTAAAATCGCAGCAGTATTGCTCAGGTTCAGTGGGGGCGATGGGTGTATGTATTGGCGGACATTTAGCTTATAGAGCTGCACTTAATCCCCAAATTAAAGCAGCGTTTTGCTTATACGCAACGGATATTCACAGCAATACATTACCAGCTCAAGAAGGAAACAATTCATTTGAGCGCATGGCCGATATACAAGGTGAAATACATTTTATTTGGGGTAAACAAGACCCTCATGTACCACAAGAAGGACGCAGTAAAATTTATCAGCAATGTGTAACGACAGGCATTAACTACCAGTGGCAAGAAGTTAACGCGCAACATGCCTTTATACGTGATGAAGGTGAGCGATACGACGGTGCATTGGCAATCGCAATGTACCAACAAGCCGTGACGCTATTTAATCGCACTTTATAAACACTTAAAAAACGTCTTACTAAGTACTTTTCAGCATACCCAGCGCGGTATGCTGCTTTACAAAGTACGCTTTTAAATAATCAATAAATAACCTAAGTTTTTTAGAGCCTGTAGCACCTGGCGGAAACACCCCGTAAAGCTCAATATCTTTAGTTTTGTAATCGTCTAATATGATCTCTAGTAGCCCAGCTTGCACCTTTGGCCAGGCATCATATAAGGGAATACGGCCAAGACCATGCCCTGCCTCTACAAATGCCGTGCGTGCTGCCGCATTATTTGTGCTTAAACCACCTTGCATTGTAATGTCGTGCTTTTTACCATCTTTTTGTAGCGTTAAAGTTTTACTCCCCAACTGATACACAACCCATTTATGCGCTTTTAAATCAGCTGGCGTTTTAGGTTTACCAAAATAGTTAAAGTAATCTGAAGAGCCACAAATACAGGTACTCATTGTGGTCAGTTTTGTCGCTTGTAAGTTTGAGTCACTTAACGCAACACCACGAATGGCAATATCAAAACCATTTTTTATTATATCTACTACGTCGTCGGTTAGCTGTAGGTCGATTTCAATTTTTGGATATTGGCGCTTAAACGTATTTATAGCGGGTACAATCAATTGCATACCCACATTAACGGGGCAACTCACTTTAAGTAAACCTTGCGGCTCGCTTTTTATATTCTCTATTTGTTGATTAGCGGCATTGGCTTGCTCAGTAATAACGCGACAACGCTCGTAGTACGCTATACCGGCCTCTGTAAGTGTCATTGTGCGAGTAGAGCGGTTTAAAAGTGTAACTTCAAGCTGGGTTTCTAATTTTTTTAAGTGATAGCTTGCCACAGCGCGTGTTAAACCTAATTGCTTAGCGGCGGCTGTTAAACTTCCCTGCTCTACAATTTGTGCAAACACCACCATACTTTTTAATTGCTCGAATGACACTTTCATGGCTTTTCCGCCTAGTTAAAATTCAACCCATTCATTGTATCAATTATTAAACCAATAAAGTCAAATTTATCATCGTTGTTTAAAGTAATTTAAATGCATATAGTAATAATACGAGTTTGGTGAATACCAAATACTAATTAACTCAATTATCGAAGGAATATAGTTATGGCTAAAAAAATACTTATGGTACTTACTTCACATGCGGATCTTGGTAACACAGGTGAAAAAACCGGTTTTTGGGTTGAAGAATTTGCAGCACCTTACTATGCATTTGTTGATGCTGGCGCTGAAGTGACACTTGCATCTCCTGCTGGTGGCCAACCGCCAATTGACCCTACAAGCACACTTGCTGATTTTCAAACCGATGCAACTAAACGTTACGATGCAGACAGCGCAGCACAAGCGCTAATGGCCAACACACATGCACTAAGCGAAGTAAACTCAAGTGATTACGACGCAGTATTTTACCCTGGCGGCCACGGCCCATTATGGGATTTAGTAGATAACACCGATTCTGTATCACTAATTGAAAGTTTTGTTAAAGAAGAAAAACCAGTTGCTGGCGTTTGTCACGCAAGTGCTGTGTTTTTAAATGTTAAAGATGCAGACGGCAACGCATTGGTAGCAGGT
Organism: Pseudoalteromonas sp. S554; assembly: GCF_005930865.1. Lineage (NCBI taxonomy): Bacteria > Pseudomonadati > Pseudomonadota > Gammaproteobacteria > Alteromonadales > Pseudoalteromonadaceae > Pseudoalteromonas > Pseudoalteromonas sp. S554. The sequence continues at coordinate 19,144 of NZ_PNDV01000003.1, forward strand.
AAAAAAGTAACTGGTTTCACCAACAGTGAAGAAGAAGCTGTACAACTGACCGACGTAGTTCCTTTTTTAGTGGAAGACGAGCTAATCAAAAAAGGTGGCGATTACCAAAAAACTGAAGATTGGGGTGTACTTGCCCTAGAAGACGGTTTGCTGATTACGGGTCAAAACCCTGCAAGCTCAGAGCTTGCTGCTAAAAAACTATTAACTAAATTGGGTTAATAGCATTTAAATACTAAAGGCCAACGCGGCCTTAATTAAGCACAGCATTTGAGCTGTGCTTTTTATTTGCTTTTCATTACCAAATACAATTCCTATACTGGCAACTGTTTAAGGTCAATTAGGGAAATTTATGACAACCAAGCCTACGTCTCTGTCATTACTAACAACGACTCGCTTTGCTATATTTAGCATTGTCGCTGCTTGCTTTGTACTTCAAGTTATTAATAGCCTTCCTGGTATAAACCTTAATGGTTTAGGTATTTACCCGCGCAGCATACAAGGTTTAATAGGCATACTTTGCGCTCCCTTTTTACACGGTAGCTGGTGGCACTTTGCCAGTAACATGCTGCCTTTTGCGGTGCTCAGCTGGCTCATTTGTCAATACAGTGTTAAACGGTTCTACTCTGTATTTATTTTCACCGCACTTTTGGGCGGGTTATTAGTTTGGGCATTTGGCCGTAGTAGCCTTCATGTTGGTTTGAGCGGCGTAATATACGGGTTGTGGGGTTTTATTCTCTGCTATGGCGTGGTCAGGCGTTCGCTAAAATCAATCGTAATCGCTATCGTTGTTGCCATACTTTATAGCGGATTTATTTGGGGCGTATTGCCGCAACGCTTTCATATTTCGTTTGAAAGCCACTTATTCGGAGCCCTAAGCGGGTTGTTTTTAGGTTATAAATTAGCAAAAGCAGATAGACAAAAAGGTTTATAAAAAACTATTTTAAGTGAATCAATCTAACAGTGAGGTTATTTATGAGCGATACAAACAATTACACACCAGCCAAAGTGTGGACGTGGGAAAGTGAAAGTGGCGGTAAGTTTGCCAGTATTAATAGACCCATAGCTGGGGCAACTCATGACAAAACCTTGCCTATTGGCGAGCATTCATTTCAACTGTACTCGCTGGCAACGCCTAATGGCCAAAAAGCCGCTATTATGTTTGAAGAACTTTTAGAGCTTGGCCTTAATGATGCGCAATACGATGCTTATCTAATTAATATTGGCGAGGGAGATCAGTTTGGTTCTGACTTTGTTGATATTAATCCAAACTCAAAAATTCCTGCGTTACTCGATCACTCAACAACACCGCCAACTCGTGTATTTGAGTCTGGCTCTATTTTACAATATTTAGGTGAAAAGTTTGACGCACTTATACCCAAAAGCCTTGTAGCAAAAACCGAGTGCCGTAACTGGTTATTTTGGCAAATGGGCTCTGCACCCTACTTAGGTGGCGGTTTTGGCCACTTTTATAGCTATGCGCCAAGTAAAATGCAATACCCCATTGACCGCTTTACTATGGAAACCAAACGCCAACTCGATGTACTTAATCAGCATTTAAGCAATAACGACTATATGGCAGGTGATGAATATTCAATTGCCGACATTGCTATTTGGCCTTGGTATGGCTCACTTGTTTTAGGCGACTTGTACGATGCTGCTGAGTTTTTAGACGTTGCCTCTTATACGCATGTTGTTAGATGGGCCAAACAAATTGCTGAGCGTCCAGCGGTTAAAAGAGGTCGTCGTGTTAATCGCACATGGGGGCCCGAGGAAGAACAGTTAGCCGAGCGACATAGCGCAGACGACTTTAAATAAAGTACTAGAATGCATCAAAAAAGCCAGCTTAAATGCTGGTTTTTTATGTCCGCTATAAATATGGCGCTACTAAAATGATCACATTACCCTGCCTGAAAGTAGAATATTTAAACATATCAACCTAGTATAAATTTACTTACCTAAAAGCAGTGTAAAGCCGTGGTCAAACTAACAAAAGAGCAAATTTATAAGCGCCTTAACAATGAAGAAGATGCTAAAGCTTGCAAGGAAATTGATGAGTCTGCATGTAAAGAGGTGCCCGGTAACTTCATTACTTTATTACTAAGCCAGCTGTTTAGTAAGTTTGCAGACGCACTACTCAATCCCAAAGTTACGCTTCCCTGGTTAATGCATAGCTTAAACGTACCTGGCAGCTTTATAGCGTGGCTTGTGCCAATAAGGGAGTCTGGCTCTTTACTTCCGCAGTTGGCTATTGCCGATGTGATCCGCAAATTATCTGTTCGTAAATGGGTGTGGGTAATTGGCGCTATTGCGCAATCGATATGTATATTAGCCATGGTAGGCGTTGCTTTTGTATTAGAGGGAAAACAAGCAGGCTTCGCTATTTTAGGTTTGTTAATATTATTTAGTTTAGCACGAGGCTTTAATTCAGTAGCAGCAAAAGATGTACTGGGTAAAGTGATCCCCAAAAAACAGCGAGGCAATATTAGCGGCTTAGCGGCAAGTATTGCAGGTTTGGCAACCCTAACCTTTGGACTACTGATGTGGTTTTTTTCACAGCAGAAAGAACAAAACACAGTATTAATTGCCTTGGTATTGGGCGCAATAATGTGGATTGTGGCGGCCTTTTTTTATAGCCGCATAAATGAATACAAAGGGGCTACCGACGGTGGGAAAAACGGGCTACTGCATGCATTTACAAAACTTAAACTCCTTTACCAAGATAAGCAATTTGCCCACTTTGTTGTCACACGTGCTTTTTTATTGTGCTCAGCTTTAAGCGCGCCATTTTATATTATTTTAGCGAGTCGCCAATCGTTTGAGTTTTCGTTACTTGCAACATTTATTGCTGTATCGGGGTTAGCCAGTTTAGTGTCCGCGCCAATTTGGGGGCGATTAAGCGACCTATCAAGCCAACGAGTTTTAGTGCTTAGTGCCATGCTTGTAACTCTTAATGGCTTAACGGTATTTGTTATTGCAACGTGGTTTAACCATTTATTGAGTGCTTGGTGGCTGCTGCCTACGCTTTACTTTTTACTCTCTGTTGCTCACCAAGGTGTTCGCCTTGGCCGCAAAACGTATTTAGTCGATATGGCACAAGGAAACAAGCGCACCGACTATGTTGCAGTAAGTAACACGGTTATTGGCGTGCTTTTACTCCTGTTAGGCAGCATTGGATTACTTGAGAGCTTTTTATCTACCGCTGAACTTATTTTGCTCTACAGCCTGCTTGGTTTTTGTGGCGCCATTAGTGCATTATTTTTACCTAAAATAGAGTAACCCTAACCATATCAACTTGCACTAATACCTAAAACAGCTTACTTGATTAAACTGCACTGTGGACAATAAACCTATCTCTAGCAGATATGCTCAGCGCTTAGATTAATTAAGCTAACTAGCATAAACATTTTATTACAATTACTTACACCCTAACGTTAGTTTTTGCCGTAGGCTGAAAAGAGTTAAATATTCGCCTACTTAAAATTATACAAAGGGATTTACCATGTTAAAACCGTTTAGTGCATTACTTATATTGCTTGCACCTAGTACTTTATTAGCGCAAACCATGTCGATTAAAACCACTGAAGGGTTAGTAACAACCGACTCGACAACGTTATTTGCTTTTAACAAAGAGCTTAAGCAGCTAGAACGCATTGATTTACTATCAGCGCAAAACTCTCAGCTCGTTCTGCCTGACAATGCAATTGGTTTTGACGTGGCAACACTTGCTAATACAAATGATAAGCAAGCGCTTGTGGTAGCTAGCGATGGCATTTACAAAGCGGATAAAGAAAAACCTTCACTTTTATTTGCATATACATCAGTAATAAACCAGTTAGAAGTAACAGAGTTTGAAAAAATAAACTTTATCATTGATGCCAACAAAGATGGCCTGAGTGATATTTTGCTCCCAGACTTAAACCAAACAACCCTTTATATTCAAACTAACAACGGCCAATTTACCCCTCATACTTTTGAAAAAAAGACGCAGTTTACTGGTGATTTTTCAAAAGATGGTCTCACCCTTGAAGTTGATATTAATAACCAACCTACAATTACGGATTTTAATCACGACGGCCTAAATGACTTAGTGTTTTTAAATAAAAAAGGCGCCAATGTGCTTTACGCAAATACTAATGGTTACAACAAAGCCATGGCTGACGTTAATTTTAATATTGAGTTGGGCGAGCTTAGTAACGGTGAAAAACGCAAAATAAAGCAGCTTCTTGATATAAATAACGATGGCTATTTAGACTTTATTACCAAGCAATATAAGCCAGTGGAAGGTATGGATTCGCTCGATATTGACATAGCGCATAACCTTTATTTGGGTAATAAAACAGGGTTTAGTCAAACACCTATTAAATTGTTAAATACCAGCGGCCCTAGTCAGCTTGTATTTGAAACAGACTTTAATAACGATGGCTTAATAGACCTGCAAACAATGGACTTAGACATTGGCCTTGGCACTATTGCCTCTATGGCTATGGGCGGTGGTAAAACTGACGTAGATGTAGAAATGAATATTTATAAGCAACAAACCGATGGCTCATTTGCTAGTAAATCAAGTATAGAAATTGACCTTGAGATGGAAATAAATATGAGCAATGGCGATGCAACCCCACCCTTATACATAGGCGATATAAACGGGGATGACAAAACTGATGCGGTATATAAATACAGCAAAAAAACGCTCTATGTTTACTACGGCGAAGAGGACAATTTGCTTAACAAAAAGCGTAAAAAAATAAAATTAACCCTACCTAAAAAAAGTAAAGATATTTTGTTAGTTGACATTAACCAAGACGGTAAAAAAGACTTTGTATTTAAATTTACCGAAGAAGATGGCACCAGTAAAATTAAAACCCGCTTAAACTAACCACCTACACAAAAAGCCCAGTATTACTGGGCTTTTAATGTCAGCTTTTACACATACTTACGCTTTAATACTGAGTAACGAATCAGATTCAGACAAGCCAAACTTTTCTTGAACAGCCGATAGTATAGCGTCTTTATCTTCATCGTTTATTTGGCTTGAATACTGCTCGAGTAATTCATCAAGGTAACTTACTACATCTTCTGTATTAACTTGCTCTAGTGAATTTTGTGGCGGTGGAGGCGGTCTTTGCCCTTCAGGTCGGCCAGCATCACCAATACTTTTAGCATCAAATTCAAGCTCGCTCATTAATTCTGCCAGCTCTTTAGTGGGTGAAATACCCTGCTCTTCAAACGCAGCTTGAATGCTCTTTGCATCTTCAGAGGTTAAGTTTTCGGGATCAAATTGCGCTAGCGTTTCTTTTACAAAATCACTTTGTTCTGATGTTAGCGATACTGCTTGGCTTTTTTGCTGCGGCATAAAATTAGTAGCGTTATTGTTTATTGAATTGATCATGTTAGTTTCCTTTCAACGTTCACGACGAGGCGGTTTATGTTCACTTAATTCTTGCTCGCTGATTTCCCCATTACCGTCAGCATCAATTTCATCAAAAATAGTCTGTGCGTCACCGTGAGGTGGCTTTTTAGTATTAAATTCATCAAAACTAATTGCACCATTGCCATCGGTGTCGAGAGTTGAAAAGTCTGGCTTAGGCGGTTTGTTATTACTTCCTTTTGCAGCAATATTGGCCGAAAAAACAATGCTAAGTAATACAATCATTGCCGTTGATGTTAAATGCTTCATAGTAATAACCTTATATTTAGGGCGTGTTGATACCGTAAACTTACACCTTAAAAACGCAAAAAATGTGCAAATAATAAGGAAGTATTAAATAATTTAAAAAATTGATGTGTTCTAGGGCGTTCTGGTTGCTCAATTTACAATCAGCAGATAAGCTAACGCAAGCATGTGTAAATGCGCGTAATACTGCCCTTAATTCTCAAAGCTGATATACTGCTTGAGCATATAAAACAACTAATTACAGAGCACTTTCTTAAATAATGATTAATAACCAACTCCACTTAGCAGGCAAGCTGTGAAAACACCAAAACGCTTACAACCCCTTATCGATGACGGTTTAATTGACGAAGTACTTAGCCGACTAATGAGCGGTAAAGAAGCCGATGTATTTGTAGTTCGCTGTGGTGAACACATTCGGTGTGCAAAGGTTTATAAAGATGCTGTTAAACGCAGTTTTAAAAAAGCCGCACAATACCAAGAAGGCCGAAAAGTTCGCGGTGGTCGCCAAGCTCGCGCAATGGGAAAACGCTCAAGTTACGGGCGCCAGTTAGAAGAAGAGATTTGGCAAAATGCTGAGGTTGATGCTCTTTCTCGTTTAGCTAGAGCCGGTGTGCGTGTACCCGATACATATTTTTGTGTTGATGGTGTTTTACTTATGGAGCTTGTGTCTGACAGCGAAGGCGATGTTGCGCCGCAGCTAGGCCATGTAAGTATGAGTAAAGAGGAAGCTATAAAACAACATACACTGATGATGCATTACATTATGCTTATGCTGTGCGCGGGTATTATTCATGGAGACTTATCAGAGTTTAACGTGCTTGTTGACGATAAAGGCCCTGTGATTATTGATTTACCGCAAGCTGTAAATGCGTCTGCTAACAATAGCGCTGAAGCCATGTTTGCTCGTGACGTAAACAACATGCGTCGTTACTATAGTGAGTTTGCACCTGAGTTGTTAAATACCCAATACGCTAAAGAAATGTGGGCGCTATTTGAAGAGGCAAAACTTACACCTAATTCTATACTCACCGGTGAATTTGAAGATGACAGCGAAGAAGCAGACGTTGATTCAGTACTAGACGAGATACAAGCTGCAGCCGATGAAGAGCAAGAGCGACTAGCGCGCATTAACTTTTCAGACGAAGAATAAAACGCCAACGTTTTTGTTAATCGCTTTGTTCCCTTATTGCGGGTGTACAAAGCGATAACCTACCCCATAAACAGATTGAATCACACTCTCTGTTTTAGTTAATTCATCCAGCTTTTTACGCAATTTTTTTATGTGCCTGTCAATCGTTCTATGACTCACAATACGCTGATCGGTGTACATGGTATCCATTAAGCTATCTCGTGAATAAATTCTACTCGGGTTATTAAACAAAGGTTTAAACAACTGAAACTCAAAGTTAGTTAGCTCGATGTCGTTATCTTGGTATTTTACTTTATAGGTGGTTTCATCTAATTGCATTACCGATGTTTGTACTGCTGAAACGTTGAGACGCCTTAAAATAGCTTTTACCCGCGCAACCAACTCTGCGTAACTAAACGGCTTACAAATATAATCATCTGCGCCTAACTCAAGCCCTAGCAAGCGATCTATTTCTTCCACTTTGGCCGATACCATAATAATAGGCACATTGGAAAAACGCCTAATCGCTTTACATAATTCGATTCCGCTTTGACCTGGTAACATTACGTCTAGCAAAATAAGACTTGGCCTATTAATTTCAAGCCATGGAAGTACGTCATTCCCATGGTGTATTTGATGAGTATTAAAATGATGATTCATTAAAAAATCACTCATTAGATTAGATAGTTTTTCTTCATCTTCAACTATCAAAATGTGTTCACTCATTGGCACCTCTATTCGTAACGTAAATTCAAACCACTTAATAAAGTAGGCAATTTAAAGATTAGGTTTAAACATTGTTAAATGGTTGGCAGGCGTATAATAATAGCTAAACCACCTAGGTCCGCTTTTTCTGCGACTATCTCACCATTATGACCTTCAACTATATGTTTACAGATTGATAAACCAAGGCCTGAACCACCTTCTTGGCGGTTACGCGCACCGTCAACTCGATACAGGTATTCAAACAAATGCGCTAAATGTGAAGGCTCTACCCCAACTCCATTATCCTCAATACTCAGCTCAATAAATGACTGCCCTTTTTTACTTATGTTTTTAGCTGTTATTGAAATAGTCGTGCACTGAGCATAATGAACTGCATTCATTAAAATATTATCAAACAACTGCAGTAGCCGTGTTTTATCAGCCTCAACATTGGCGTATTGAGCACTATTTAATAGATAAAGTTTGATTGTATGCTGCTCAAATATAACCTGATATTTTTGCTCGATTGTATTTAACAGCATTGTTAAATCGGTTGGCTGCATGGTGTAGTGCATCCCCCCCAATTCGGCACTATTTAGCATATGTAAATCATCTATTAAGCGCTTTAAATGCATCGCCTCATCATTAGCTGAACTAATATTTTGGGTGTTAGGCTCACGTACCCCAAGTAACATTGCTTCAAGTTCACCCAGCAAAATACTCATTGGTGTTCTTAATTCGTGAGAAATATTAGCTAACCAGCGTTTACGTACTTGCTCATCTTTAGCTAGTGTAAAGGCCAGTGTATTAAAATCTTCACTTAATTGGCCTAATTCGTCTTTTCTATCAAGAGTCAGCTTAGTAGTGAAGTGACCTTGCGTAAGCTGATGCATCCCGGTTGCTATTTTTTTTACCGGACTTACTAAATGCCGTGATAGTAAAAAAGTTAACAGTAACGTAAATAAAGCAGCAGCTATAGCAATAAACCATAAGTAGTCTGTTTGCTGTTCTAAAAAATCAAGCTCGTAGCCATCAACCAAATTATCTCTTTTTGAAACAGCTAAATAACCAATGACTATATTGTTAACAGTAATTGGCGTATTGATATAGGTGAGTTCATCGAGATAACGCCCTCTTATCGGTTGCTTATTTTTATCAAGTAACGCGTAATGAGCAATATCGTTTGGTCTGGGAGGGCCTTTCATATCAAAGCGACCGCGTTCAGGTGGTGGTGGCCTCATTAACCGGCCTCTAGGACTTGGGCGTTCTGCAAATTCAGAAAATTGGCTGCTTTGTAACTCGGCTTCAACAAGGCGTCTAAAGCTTTTATTGTCACGGATGACTTCGTCCCACGAGGCACTGCTTTCATATTGCTTTGCGAGCTTTGTTACAAGCGGCTCAAGTGCTTTTATTTCTTTTGCATTCACATAATCAATAACACCTTGTCCTATGCTCCATTGTATAAGCACCACCAGCCCCGCAATAATGCTAAAGGTAAAGCTAAACAAAATTAAAAATAGTTTATTGTGAATTTTCATGGGGAAGCGTTCACCTTAAAATTAAACCGCCACTTATAACTTGGCCATATTTAAATAAGTTTAACAACTAAACGTGCAAACAATGTGCACCTACTTAAAAAAATTGTACAAAAAAGGCGACCTAAGTCGCCTTTGTATTGTTTAGTTTTTTAAATGTTTATCAAAAAAATCTAAAAAAGCCTGCAGCGTTTTAACTCGATGTGCCTGATGCGATAAATAATGATCGCCATCTTCTAACTCAATATAAGTAACGTCTTTATTTTCATCGTCTAATTCATCTTCCATTTCTCGGCTATGGTAAACAGGCACTACACTGTCATCGCTGCCATGAACCAATAATATAGGTCGGTTAATCTGCTTTGCATACGTTACAGGAGAGTTAGCTTCTAGCATATCGTCGTCTGTACCAAACTGCTTTCTGACTATTTCTTTATTGGTAAAGTAACGCGCTTTAAAAACAAGGTGTTCTAAATCACTTACGCCTGCAAAACTAGCAGCACATTTAAATGTTTCAGGGTGCTTAACAACCGCCATTAACGCTGCATAACCACCATAACTTGCGCCACCAATACAAATTTTTTCAGGTTGTGCAATACCTTGTTCAATAAGCCAATTGGCGCCATCTTGTAAATCGTCTTGCATGGCTAAACCAAAACCCTGAATCGATTGCATTAAAAACTCATAACCATATCCGCTTGAGCCTCTAAAGTTTGGCTGTAATACAGCGTAACCATGATAAGCCAATAATGCAGTCCAATAATCAAAGTTAGCGTAATCTCGCGCCATTGGACCACCATGCGGAAATATTATAGTGGGTAATTTGTCGCCTTTTTTATACCCTACTGGCAACGTTAAATAACCTTCAATGGTTAATCCATCTCGCGCTTTATAACTAATGCGTTCTTTGCCGTCGTATACTGTTTCATCAATTTGCGGATAGGCATCGGCAATGGCGCTGACCTGGTTTTTTGTTCTATCTCCTAATAAATAACTACCTGACGACTTTGCTGAACTAACGTAAAGTATGTATTTTTGTTGATCTTTAGTGGTGCTTAAAATATCAATATCGTAGTCGTCTTTAGGAAGCGATACTCTTAAAGAGCGGTGAAGTTTATCTAAATCAGCATCCCAGTAGTTTACCCCGTCCTCTATGTGAGAATCAGTAAACCCTGCAACCTCACCTGTTTTGCTAGAATAAAAAATAGAACCATCAAAGTCGTATTTATCATTGCTGTAAATTAACTCGCGCTCTTTGGTAGTTAGGTTAAGTCTAAACAATGCATCTCGCCCGTTGTGCAACGCCGAGATATATAAAAGGTTAGGGTTTTTATCAAACCCTAATATAGAAATACTTTGCTCACTAAATACTTCGTAATCAAATAACGTGTCCCAGTCTCCGGTCTCAGCATTAAGTAATTCATAAGTAAATTGTGTTTCGTCCATTTTTTTAGCGATTCGCACATTACCTTGCCTGTCGGCAAACCAATCTGTTACGTTATTGCGCTGTCTTTGTACTTTACTTTTGCGCAATGTATTAAGATCTAGCTCGTATACAGCAGGGTTATTTGGCACTGTAAAATCACCCTGTACCAAAATTTTATCTTCTTGTTCTGGTAGAAAGCTCACTATACGGTCTGCAAATTGTGGCTGACGCTCATCTCGAGAAGGGACAGCTCTAAACGCTAATTTAATCCCATCTTTATTTGTGAGATTGTACGAGTACAAAAGTGTAGATGTATATTTAGCCCCGCCAAATTGGTACTTAATAAACCTAGCACCCAGCAAAATAACGTTATCATTAGCCCAGCTATACCAATCAAAAAATACAGTGCGGTTGTCTGCATTTAAAATTGCTTTTGTATCTCCTGTTTTGAGATTTTTAACCATTAAAACTAAGGTGCCTTTGTGGTTTCGAACAAAGGAAAGGTTCTCACCATTGGGAGATAGTTTAATTTGGCTAAAGTCTTTTAAGCCCGCAAAGGCTTCTATCGGCAATTTTTTATCTTGTTCGGCGAGAGTATTAAAGCTAATAAGAGTGATCAATGCAGCAGCAATAAGTTTACGCATCAAAAGTCCTTTTATTTTTATGTTTTTAAATCAGGTCCGTATTCTATAACTGAGGGCGCTTAAGAACAAATTTATCTTTTGTCGTACTAAAGTAATCGCCACCCATTTTCCCTACAGCCTCTAATCGAGCAGGATCAATATAACCGTTTACTAATATTTCATCATCAACACATATACCAACAATATCCAATAACATCATTTTTCCGCCACCGGCTTTTTCTGAAACCGTAATTACATCACGCAAGGTACATTCATAGCGAACTTTAGAAGCCTCTACACTTGGCGGACTCACTAATAAACTTGGCGTCTGTTGTATATTTACCTCATCAAACTCGCTCACGTTATTGGGGTAATTGGCACAGCTTTGGTTCATTTGTTTAACTAAGTTATGGCTAACAATATTGACCACACACTCTTTAGTCGCCAGTAAATTAGTTAACGTGTCTTTGTTAGTGTGATCACGCGGATTTACCTGAGTAACACTTAATACAGGAGGATTACAGCTTGCTACGGTAAAAAATGAGTACGGAGCAATGTTCGCAATCCCTTTTTCGCTTAACGTGCTGATCCATGCAATGGGGCGCGGGCTTATACCGCCCACTAAATATGAATATACATTGTGATCAGCATTACTAGTTAAATCTAAAAACATATTTTTCCTTATTCTTATTAAAACTAAATCGCAATTTAAAACCTTTACGTACTAACAACTTTAACTTTTTATTTTATTGCGTTTTTTGTAGCAAACAGTACCTGTTAATGAAAATACAAACGCAATAAAACACCAAATAACGTGAACATTAATATACTAATTTAAGCTAAGAGTCGTAAATTAAATGCGTGAAAAAATAAATATAGTGTGGTTTAAACGCGATTTACGCTTAAGCGATCATCAGCCATTAAAAAGTGCGTTTGACACTGGCCTACCTACCTTACTAATTTACAACTTTGAACCACTTCTGCTGGAGGATGCTCATTATAATGAACGACACTGGCGCTTTGTGTATCAGTCTATTGTTGATTTAAACTCTCAATTAGCGCGCTTTAATGCAAAGGTGTATATATTTAAAGAGAACATGCAGACTCTGCTTCAAAAGCTTAATGAGCAGTTTGAAATATCAAATATTTTTAGCCACCAAGAAATAGGGCTAAATAATACCTTTGAACGCGATTTAGCAATTAAAGCTTGGTGCCACCATAACCATATTAACTGGCAAGAATCGCCAACAGGCGCTGTTATTCGTGGTAAAAAAAACCGTGACAATTGGAATGAACGCTGGCAAAAAACAATGCAGGCTCCGCTTGCTATACCCAATTGGAAGAAAGTTAATTCCGTCAAACTTAAAAATTATAAAAATCCAAAATTACCTGAAACTTACACTCAAGATGATGACAATTTTCAGCAGGGCGGCCCGCTTCATGCGAGAGAAGTTTTGCAAAGTTTTTTTACCCAACGCGGTAAAGGCTATCAAAAAGGAATATCTAGCCCTAGCTTAAGCCGCACCCATTGCTCTAGACTATCGCCATATTTAGCATGGGGAAATATAAGCCTTAGGCAAGTTTATCAAACTGCGATAGACGCTTATCATTCAAACCATCCTGATAAAAAAGGTTGGAAGCGCCCGCTTGCTGCTTTTGTATCTCGTTTGCATTGGCATTGCCACTTTATGCAAAAATTTGAAAGCGAATGCACTATGGAGTTTAAAGCATTAAACCCGGGCTATCATTCATTTCCGTATCGTACCGATAAACATGTAAAGCGTGACATTGAGCGCTGGGCGCAGGGGCAAACAGGCGTGCCTATAATAGATGCATGCATGCGCTGTTTAAAGACCACCGGTTATATTAACTTTAGAATGCGCGCTATGTTGGTGAGCTTTGTAACACACCATTTAAACATAAGCTGGCAGCAAGCAAGCTTTCCGTTAGCTAATTATTTTTTAGACTTTGAACCAGGTATTCATTATCCGCAAATTCAAATGCAGGCATCAGTTACGGGTATTAATACCATTCGCCATTACAACCCGATAAAACAATCGGAAGATCAGGATCCAACCGGCGCCTTTATAAAAAAGTGGTGCCCTGAACTTGAAAAGCTCCCTATTGAATACTTACACGAACCGTGGGAGCAAACACCAATGGAAGCGCTTTTTAACGATTTTAAACTGGGTGAAGATTACCCCGAGCCTATGCTTGATTTAACACTCGCCTCAAAAGACGCCCGCGAGCGATTATGGCAATACCGAGATCGTCCTGAAGTTAAACGTGCCATAGGAAAAATACTTAGAAAGCATGTTGCAATCACACCTAACACAAGCAAAGTAAAAAATAAAAACACCGCTAAAAATAACACTCAGGTTAAGTAACTATGGCGCATAAAAAACTAAACCTACCGCAAAAAATTTGCCCTATCTGTAATAAACCATTTGCGTGGCGTAAAAAATGGCAACGAGATTGGGACAATGTCATTTATTGCTCAGAGCGGTGTAAACGAAATAAAAAGTGATTACAATTTACTGGCGTCTATTTTGCAATATCATCTGAAATTAATGTTTTTTCGGTTTTATTTAAGCTTTTTGTAAATAACGCTTACCTAATCTGAAAAACTTACATTTAAACAAGGAGAAGATGATGACGATTAAAAAAACGGCAAACTCAAACTGGTCTGGCGATATTAAAACAGGCAAAGGCAGTATTTCAACGCAAAGTGGTGCACTTGATAAACAGCCGTACGGCTTTAATACCCGCTTTGAAGATGAGCCAGGCTCAAACCCTGAGGAGCTAGTAGGTGCCGCACACAGTGCCTGTTTTAGCATGGCGCTGTCGCTTGCATTAGGTGATGCTGGTTTTACAGCAGATAAAATTGATACCAAAGCAACGGTAAGCCTTGATGAAGTAGACGATGGCTTTGCAGTGACGCATATAGCACTTGAAGTAAAAGCACGTATTAGTGACATAGCTAATGAGCAGTTTCAGGCCTTATGTGAGCAAACTAAAAAAGGCTGCCCTATCTCAAAGCTGCTTAATACCGAAATTTCACTTAAAGCAACACTCGATAGCGCCTCATAACCGACTCATAGTTATTTTCAATAATATGCAACTTAAGCCAAGTAAGTTTTTTACTTGGCTTTGCATTCATTAGCCAACCCTTTTTGAGTTGTTTAAATCTGATAAATCGTTAAGTAGTGCAATCCCCATACCCAAAGCTGGCCATATTGCCCATAAATAATTTGGCGAGGTAATTAAATTAATGACTGTTAACAATGCTAATACAGCTAAATAGCGCTTTAGATTTTCAAAAAATGTTGATGTATTCATATTTACTCTCCTCTTTGTGTATAGGGTTATTTTTAAGCATAAACAAAACAAATACAGCTGTTAAAAGTCACTCAATATTATGACAAGTGTCATTAATTAGGGCTTACTTATTAGTTACTTATTACTAGTTAAAGTATAAAAACCCATACTTTAACTTGTTTGTGTTAAGATCGAACTTAAACTAACCTTAAATGCTTATATTAAAAAGGCCGAACTAAATGAATGAAAAATCAACAAATTGCACAAAAGTTACCTGCAGTAACTGTGAAGATGCAAACACACTTGAGTTTGATTTTTCAATGGCGTTTCAACCGATCATAAATTGCCAAAGCAACAATATTTTTGGCTACGAGGCATTAGTGAGGGGACTAAACGGCGAATCTGCTTATTCTATTATTTCTAAGGTAAACGAAAGTAACCGCTATGCGTTTGACCAGCTTTGCCGTATTAAAGCAATTGAACTTGCTGCCAAACTAGGCATTACCTCAATGCTAAGCATTAACTTTTTACCCAACGCTATTTATAAGCCTGAGCGCTGCATACGTACTACATTAGAGGCGGCAAAAAAGTATAATTTTCCTATTAAAAACATCATGTTTGAATTTACCGAGGTAGAAAAAGTAGAAGATACTGCACATATAAAGCGTGTAGTTGATTATTATCAATCATTAGGCTTTAAAACCGCTACAGACGACTTTGGTGCAGGTTACTCGGGCTTAAATCTACTTGCTGACTTTCAAACAGATATCATTAAGCTAGATATGGCACTTATACGAGATATAAACAGCGATAAAAAACGCCAATTAATAGTAACCCACTGCCTAAATATGTTTAGAGATTTAAATATTACAGCTCTGGCTGAAGGTATAGAAACAGTAGAAGAATACGTGTGGCTTAAACACGCGGGGGTTGAATTAATGCAGGGCTACTTATTTGCAAAGCCTGGCTTTGAGTGCTTACCTAATGTGGACCTTGATTTGTAAAATAGAGAATAATCGCACACCTTAAATTTATACAAAGCTTGATCAATGCCGCTCATTGTAAAGCGGCATTAATCAATTAAGTCTAACCTACTGCTTACCTGACCATGCCTGCACTAATTGGGTTAATTGCTGTTTTATATCATTATTAGCAATTGCCTGACTTAGGGTTTCAGTTAACACTTTAATTTCGTCCTGATTAGTATTTTGTGCAATAACCTCACCTAACTGCTGCCCAAACATCGTAATTGTTTGATTAACATTATTAGCATTGAGTGTTTTATTGAGTTCGCTTAACTGAGAATGTGCGCTACTTTTTTCAATGACACTAATTAGCTCTGCAACACTGCTTTTATCTGGCGCTTGGTGTAATAAGCTTTGAAGTGTTTCATTAAGTACATTAAAGCCCTGAGAGCTATCTAAATTGGCCAACCCTTCGCCAATCGTGCCAATTGATGCATTGTAATCATAACTTAAATTACTTTTACTAAGCTTACTTGCAATGCCCTCTAACGCCTCATGCAAATATCCCATTTGCTCAACCGCCATCATTACTGGGCTACCAGCACCATCAAGTTTATTTAACCTAACAAAGTCACCTTTAATTTGCTCATAACGCGCTTGTTCTTGCGCTGTGGCGGTACCACGCAGTTCACCTAACTTAAGTAGATTCTCTTCAGAGCCTTTACTGAGTGTTTGAGCCTCACCTCGGTAATGATCGCAAATTAAATTCTCGAGCTCTTCGTCATTCATAGCTGCAACAACTTTTTCAGCCATTTTATTCATATTACGGTAGCTACCTTGCAGCTTAAACGGCGGTTCTGTACGGTAGTTGTTGTCTTGCGCAGCTGAAGCAATATATTGCGCATTTACTTTTAATACGGTGTCTCTAATAGTGATCAGTTTATTAATTACCGCTTTAATTTCGTTTGCCTCAGCTTGTGAGTAACCATACTCAAGCTCGTTAAGTGGTATATCTTCGCCTTGGCAAATACGCACAAATTTGTATAAGTCGTCCATATTTCTGTTTGCCAGCGGTGCAAGCACGGAGTTAGACGTTAGGGCGTTTTCTATAAAGCTCATTGCAAACTCTTGCTCGCACCCTGCCAACGTATCACCTAAGTTATAAATATCGGCCCTGTTAGCAAGCATATCCGGTATTTTAAAGCTCTCACCCGATTCGGTATAGGGGTTACCCGCCATAACCACAGCAAACTTCTTCCCGCGTAAATCATACGTTTTACTTTTGCCATTCCACACGCCATCAATTCGGCGCGAGCCATCACATAGTGAAATAAACTTTTGTAAAAATTCAGGGTTTGTATGCTGAATATCATCTAAATAAAGCATTACGTTATTGCCCATTTCAAAGCTTTGATTGATTTTAGCAATCTCTTTTTCAGCAGTTGCGTTAATGGCTTGAGATGGATCTAGCGATACTTGGTCGTGCCCTATTGACGGGCAATTTACTTTTACAAATGTTAAGCCTAGGCGGTTAGCCACGTATTCAACTAACGTAGTTTTACCATAACCAGGCGGCGATATAAGTAATAGCATCCCCATTAAATCGGTGCGTTTGTTTTTACCCGCTGAGCCAATTTGTTTTGCTAAGTTATCGCCAATAATTGGAAAGTACACTTTATTAATAAGCTGGTTTCGCACAAATGAACTCAAAGGCCGCGCTTTAAATTCATCTAATTGTAAGCGCTCTTTTTGCTCAGCTAAAATTTCACTGCGTAGAGAATGGTATTGCTCAAAGGCAGGGACTTGTTCAGTAATATACTCTCGCGTGCGTGCATAAAACGACGCATAATCAACTTGAAGTGTTTGCTCACTTATTTGCTTATGCTGCCCCATTAATCCACTAACAGTGTAATCGGCATTTACATCTAAAACGCTGTATTTGAAAGAAGTAGAGGCTGTTAAATGAAGGTAATTCGCAGCTTCAGCTTGAACTTCAGCGCTAATATTACTGTGTTGTAAACAATAGGCATTTAGCCAACTTAAATAAAGTAGACCGCGCTCATCTGTGCTATTAAGTGTGGTATTAGCTTGGGTTAGCTCTTTGCTAAACCCCTTACTATTTGCATCACTATTAAACTGCTCGGCGAGGTTTTTAGCTTGCTGAGATACTATAAACAGAGGCTCATCTGCACTTTTTTGCTGCGCCAATTGCTTAATTAAATATGCTGCGCTGAGCTCACTTGATAAATTACTAAAGTGCACAAGCATACGAGGTATCGTATTTAAAAACTCGCTAATATATTCACTCAGTTGAGATGTTAAAGCGCTAATAAAGTTAATTGCACCAAAGTGCGTTTCCATCAACAATGCATTTTTTGCTTGGTGATAAAAAGTAGCCAACTGTTCTGCTGACAATTGTGCGCTGTAAAGCTGCGCTACTACCCTACAACTCACTGGGTAAATGAGTAAATCAAGGGTGCTTTTTTGATTAAGTAAAGACTCTATTATTGCGCTTGCGTCATGATCGTGAATGCCCTTTTCGTAACCTTCTTGGTAACGGGGCTCTGCAAATTTTTGCACTACATTTAAAAGCGTACCGTTGTCTTTAGCTTGCTGTAATTGTGTAAATGTAAGTGTATGCTCACCATTTTCGCAGGCTAATAAAATTTGCGCAGCTAAATATTCACCACGATAAATAGTGCTGTTTTCAGACACGAGCGCTTGCTGCCACAAGTGACGGCTTTGCGCTAATGTTTCAACACTTTTTGCGTCGGTAATCGGCTCAAAGTAATCGGTCCCTGTTAAATGCAGCATTAGCTGCTCATCGCGAGGCAGTAACGTTAAATCAAGTAATTGCTTATTAACACTAAATGCGTGTTTACCTATACTTACCGTATTACCGCCATCGGTAAATATATCTTGTTTATCACGTAATGAGCGAATGCCCTGATCTTTGCTTGCTTTTAGTTTTGACTGAATATCATCGGCACGTATTTCGTCGCCAATATCTTTTAACTCTTGCGTAAGTGCTCGTAACTTACTGATCATCGGATCAGCTGCAAAGTAGGTGTTTAACGCATCTAACTCAGTGAAGCTTTGCGAACGTCGATTAACGCCCTGTAAAATACGCTCTGCGGCATTTGCTAAATTAAGCGCACGTCGCTGACGCGCATCAATTAGGCTTTGCTTATGTGCTTCAAAGCTTTCATAAACGTCATCGCGCTTGGCTATTATTTCGCTGAGGTATTCATCAAAATCGCTAAATTGCGACTCGAGCTCTTCTAGCTGTATTAGCAAACGCGATAATTGATCGTCACACGCCTCAGGGGTTTTTGCATTATTTAATGCATTAGTAATACTTTGCGAAAACAACTTAAAACGAGCGGCAAACTCAGCTTTAGCCTCAACACTTCCTAAGCTTTTTTGGCGTATTTCTATACCTGCTTTTGCCCTATTAACTAACGCATACACACCGCTAATATCTTCTAAAATTTGGGTGCGAATACGGCTATCGTCTATGTCTAAATCAAGCATTGTGTGGTTAAGTAAATCAAGTTCCACACTTTGTTTATCAAGCTCAGCAACATAGGTTTTGAGTTCGGTTACGCTTTCACTCTTAGCACTTAACTCTTCGAGCTCTTTTAACTTTTTATGATACGGTTCGAGTGCTGTTGATTGCTGCAAAAAAGCTGCAGTAGCCTGGCTTACACCGCTCAAATGCTCATCTACATCAGCTTGTAACTGGTTAAGCGCATCGGTGTCTATGTACTTAATATCTTCAAGGCTGATTATTTGCCCTTTTAGTACTTTTAACGCGTCTATTGCCGTAACAAATTCAGACACCGCTTTAAAGCTATCGGGGCGAACCTCTCGTGTTACTTCTGTGTACTGTTTAGTTATATCTGCAAGTGCTTGCTTAGCTTTGTTCTGTATTTCAGTTACTTTTTCAAACTCATCAAGTACTTGTTCTGCTGTCTCAAAAATACTGTGCAAGCTTTGCGCTATGTCAGCAAACTCATTTTCATTAAGCCAATGATAGCGATCAAATATATTTCGACTCAGCGATATCATATCTTCGTAGTGAAACAAACTTGGGCTTTGCTCGTTAATCGCTTTGCATACACTATATAAATCTGAAATACCGCGTACTAAATCGGGGTTACCAATTTTTCCAAAAAAACTCGTTAAAGCAGGTGCATTGGCGGCAAACTCAGCTGATACAAATGGGCTTTGCCATATTTGGATTGGGTGTACGCGTTCAGCTTGTTCATTATCGGCTTTGAAGGTTAACGCGATGCCATCGTTGTAAATACCATAACCGTGACAGTAGATTGGGTTTTGTAAGTTTTTATCAATAATATTGTAAGCAAATAAAGCATAGCGTCCTTCGCTTGGCTCATAAAATACATACAATACATCTTCGCCATTGGGCGATTTAACTTGGCGATGAAATTCTAAATCATCAATTTGTTCTTCAAATGAGCGAGCCTGTCCCGACTGCAAATAGTAACCACCGGGAAAAATAATACCATGGTCCTCAGGCAGCGTAACACATGCGCTACCAATGGCATCTTGGCGCATTACCTGCAAAGTGCGGCTGTTAAAAATAAAATAGCGCCACTGCTTTTCTCGGTATGGCAAAATTTTAAGTAAAATCAAGTCACCCACTTGCGCGTATTCAACCTCGCTATCAGCAAGCGATTGGTTTTTATCTTCAACAGGTTCTTGATGAATGCCTTCGCCGGTTTCGGTGCTGTTTTCTATTTTTATGGTGAGTGTGCCACCAATGGTTTCAACAAACACTGTATCGGCAATATTTATATGACCGTGACGCCCTTCAACATGGTCACTGCGGTCTGTTTGTTGCCATTCAAAATCATAATCGTGTGCGTGCTTTATATCGCGTTCACCGCGATTATCAATATAATGAATAGTGTTATCTGGGTGTATCTCCCATCTAAACACTCGCACGTCAGAGAGCTTTTCACCAATCTGAAACAACGCAAATAACTTACCGTTTTGCTGATATAGGTGCTGCAGCTTGGTTTGCTTGTAGTAAGTATAAAGCTCTTCAAAATCTCTAATAAAACGGGTATCGGTTAAAAATAAGGTTTTTTCTGGGTAGGGCTCAATCTCAAAGTGGTCCTCTTGCTGAACCAATTTGTGCACACTAAATACATCATCAATTGAGGTTTCTTTTTTCAGACCCAAAAACACGTTGTAAGCAAAAATAACCTTGTCGCCTACAATCACAATATCGCGAGGCGTACAATTTTGCTCGGTTCGCGCACGCACACGCCCTTTAACTTGAAGCTCTGTACTACCAAACTCGCTAATGCGCGAGGCATTAACTTTATCTGTTTGCGTTTTTAGTGTTACGCCAAAATTATTTAAGCGACGCTTAATTAAATCGTACGATCCCTGCTCTAAAGCATGTTGTGTTGAGTCCGTCATTAAACCTTTCCTGCAGTATTACTTTTGTATGTGTGATCAAAAAAGCCGTAAATTATAAATTACGGCTATAGATTGAGAGGGAGTTAGTCTTGCGGGTCGAGTTTTATTTTCTCGTCAAGGCCGCTGCCCATATTGCTCCCTAGCATACTTAGTAATTGGCTTTTTTCAGCAGCTGTAGTGTTACTCAATTGCTTTAATAATTTACTCATATTAAGGTTTTTCATGGTTTCAGCTGAGCCGTTAGCGCCCGCTAATACTCCTTTCAAATCCTCAATTAAATTGCGATCCCCATTTAAGTGATCTTTAAATACAGTTTGTACTGTTTTGCTTTCATCTACTAAACCATCTATTGATTTACCTAAGCTTATAGCACTCATAAACTGGTTAAAGAACTGGCCATCGCCACCCATAATATTAATATCGGCATCGCCTAGCGCTTTGCTCATCACTTGAGCTTGATGCTCTGCTATATCTTTACCTGCCTCAATTTTAGCCAGCACTAATTCTTTTTGCTGGTTTAGTTGGAGTGTAAAGCTTTCGTAGTCACGGGCATCTTGGTCCATCGCATTAAGCGCCTGTAGTTTTTCTTCAAGACCTTTGGCCTCAGCAAGCATTTTACGCTCAAGGTTAATGGCTTCAACTTCACCTTGTTTCTCATTCGCATCAGCCATCGCTGTTTGTACTTGCGCTTGAGATAGCCCTATTTCACGGTTACCTTGCGCTTCGGCTTCTAGTTTTTGACGAAGTACTTTGGCGTCTACTTCACCCTGCATTGCGTTTGCTTGTGCTTTAGCTGTTATAACGTCAGCTTCAGCTAAGCCCTGTGCTGCGGTTTCAACTTGATGAGCTTGAGCAAGTATCTTTTTAGACTCTGCTTGCTGGTTAGCAATGCGCAGTTCTGCATTGGCCATTGTTTCAAGTTCACGAGCTTTAAATTCAGCGGCTTGTTCTTGCGCTTTAGCAGCTTCAATATCTTTAACTAATGCTTCTTCTGCTTCTGCTTTAGCTCGGATTATAATGGCGTCTTTTTCACGTTCTGCACCTGCTAAAACCTGCACATCTTTAATACGCTCTTGCTCTTCAGCTACCGATTTTTCTACTATTACGCGATCGCGCACTACATCAGCAATTTCTTTGCGTTCTACTTCAAGTGCTTTTTCTTTGTTAATACGTAAAATTTCAGTTTCTCTTTCTCGTTCAATCACTTCTATTTCACGAGAGCGTAAAACTTTTTCTTCCTCAATACCCAGTACTCGCAGTCGGTTTTGCTCTGCAATATCAAGTTCACGCTGCTTATTTTGCTCGCTAATTCCAATTGATTCTTCAGATTGAATTCGAGCCTGCTCTGATTTTAAACGCTCTTCGTGGCGTACTTTTTCAGCTTCGGCGTGTTCACGCGCTTTAACGGTTTCAATTTCACGAACTTGACGCGACATTGCATCTTGCTTTTGGCGTTCTATTTCAAGTGATTTCTCAGTGGCTTCTTGGTTTTGTATTTCTACTTTTGCGCGCTCATCACATTTTAACTGATTGGTTAATACATTTTGCGCTGCCGTCATTTCGGTAATACGACGAATACCTTCTGCATCAAGAATATTTTGTGAATCAAGCTTTTCAATCGACGTTTGTTCTAGGTAATCAATGGCAACATCTTCAAGTGTATAGCCAGATAAGTCCTGCCCTATCACTTCTTTAATGTTGTCCCTAAATTCGTTTCGGTGAGTAAATAACTCAACAAAATCCATTCGCTTACCAACCGTTTTAAGTGCCTCTGAAAACTTAGCTTCAAATAATTCTTGCAGCGTTTCATGCTCTGATGCACGTGCACAACCTACTTGCTTTGCTACACGTAAAATATCGTCTTTGTTTTCATTAACACGAATATAAAACGTAATGGCGATATCGGCACGTATATTGTCTCTACAAATCAAGCCGCCTTTGTCTTTACGTTCAAGTACCATGCGCTTTGTTGAAATATCCATCACTTCCATTTTATGGATAACAGGGTACACAATGCCACCGGTAGTGGTAACGTCTGGCTCACTTTTCATTTTATTTATAATGAGAGCTTGGCCTTGTTCCACTTTGCGATAAAACTTGCCAACAATTAACAAAATAGCAAAAATGACCGCGATCGCTATACCTACAAACGTTAATATAGGTAGTAAGTTATCTAAAAATTCCATGTTATGTCCTAACGTAATTATCGATTTATTATGTGTTATTTACAGTAAAAAACGGCGTTGTGTTACCAAGGTTTGGCAGTAACAATATAACAATGCTGCTTTTTTATATGCTCAAGTAATATTACCGTATCACCTGCGCTGAAGGGGTATTCATCATGAGATCTTATTTCAATGAGTTGCTCAGTGCCTTGAAAATTAACTCTGCCTTGACCAAACGTTGGCGTCACCTTTCCAGTAACAACCGTGCATTCAAGACCCAATAAGTCGCTACTGCGAGAAGTTTCTACACTTGAGAAAAAGCGTTGTAATGGTTTTGAAATAATTACTGCAATTGGTAAAGCAATAATCGCGCTTACTACTAGCATCACTAAGCCAAACACATAAAATAAAACACCATCACCGAGTAGGTAAGCAAAAAACTTATGTGCATAAATACTAATTAGCCAGCTAAGCATAACCACTAAACTAATTGATACCGTAATAGGAATACTGCCAAAACCAAAGTTTGACGCTGAATGGGCGCTATTTGAGCTAGATGAACTGGGCTCTATGTCTAAATCAGATTCAAACATATCAATGTCAGCAAAGCCTAATAAAGTTATCACCCAAAAAAGGATTACAACCAAAAGCAGGGCCGTGAAAATTATGGTAGGAAACGTAAGTGCTAAATTCAAAAAGTCCATATTACTGCTATCCATCTGTATTAATACATTTACACAGTATGATTTTTACCATTTTGAAGAGAGTTTGTTAAGTTTTTTATAATAATTAGCCTGTGGTTTATAAAGAATTGTAAATAGCTCACCATCTATTTTAATTACCTTATTATAAGCCCATTATTTATAGACATTTTTCAACGGTCAATTTAGCTCACTTACTTTTAGATTGAAGTATTCTATCTGCACGTATAATTTTTTAACGATAGCTACTATTTCACTGCAAGTTACACCGATAATAATGACGACGATCAATACAATATTCGCTTCGTGGCCCAACTTTAACAGATACAAAAAAGCCGCCTTACTAGTTAAGCAAGGCGGCTTTCATATTAAAACACTGATAACTTACATATTACCAAGCTCAATCATCATTGCGGTATACATGCGTAAATTAAGCTCTAATTGCTCAAGTGTAATAAATTCATGCTCAGAGTGGCCTGTATAACGTTTACCAGGCATTGAAGGTCCAAACGATACTGCATTATCAAATAGTTTTGCGTTAGTGCCTCCGCCAATTGATACAAAATCGGCTTTTTCGTCGCCGGTAAAGTGCTTAAATATATCTAGTAGCTTTTGCGCATGCGGCGCATTGTCTAACAGCATAGGGTTACCTATCACTGTATCTATACTCTCGAGTGTAACGTTATTGTTAGCTTGCCATTGATTAACGGCTGTCTCTATTTGTTGCTTTAATACATCTTCACTTTTACCAACAGGGCGACGAGCATTAACAGCTAACGTTAGTTTATTCCCGCTGCGCTCAATGACGGTTGGGGCTACGGTCATTGGGCCCATAAAGTCATGTTTATAGGCAATATCGCCAAACTGCTTACCGTGAAGATCTAACCCTATCAGTTGATTTACAAATTTAATAAGCTGTCCATCGCTGTTGTTTTCAAGCGCTACGTCTTTAAATAACTCGCTCAAGTGTGCGATAGCATTAACGCCCGATTCTGGCTCAGATGAGTGCGCAGACATTCCTTTTATACTTATTTTTAAGCCTTTACCTTGCTCTTCAAAATTAAACTCAACATCACTAAGCGTTTCAGCTTTCGCTTTTAGTGAGTCAATTAAGCTCTCATTAGCATTATGCAGTACTAAACTTGCATCTTCTGGTATTTGGCTTTTGAAAGCACCACCAGCAAGGTCGCTTACATACACTGCTTTTTGATCTGATATGGCATTAAATGTAGGAGAAATTAAGCTCCAACCTTTTTCAGCAACCACAACCGGGTATGATGCATCAATGGTTACTGCATACTTTGGTTGCTCGTATGTTTTCATGAACTCAGTAAGTGGGCCCCAATCAGACTCCTCAGCCAGATAAATCATCAGCTCAATGCGGTTATCAAGCTCTATGCCTTTATCTTTAATCGCTTTCATGGCGTAAAGCGCAGTAGCGATAGCGCCTTTGTCATCTTCGGTACCACGGCCTACTAATTTACCCGGCTCTGAGGTATCAATAATAAAGGGGTTTTGCTTCCACTTACTCGCATTAGCTGGCTGCACATCACCGTGTGTTACCACTGTTACCTTGTCTGTTTGTTTACCCATGCCAATAAGCACAGTGTAACCAAGGTCTTGATAGTCGAACCCAAGCTCTGCAGCTTTCATTTTTAATACCGATTTAAAGTTAATAAAATTTGGGTTTTGTGGTGCGGGTATTGAATCTTTATTTACTGTAGGAAAAGCAACTAAGTTAGTTAGCGTGTGTACTTGCGCATTTTGGTAGGTATTTACAGCGTAATCGGCAACATTATCAATATTTTTATGTAACTGTGCGTGCGCGCTAAACGCGAACAAGAGAGCACTGGCTAAAGCTAACTTTTTCAAAACTTATTCCATTTAATTAATAACTAAGGGCTTTAATTATAGCGCCCACACAGCATTACAAATAGCGCTTTGCGGTAATTTAACAAACTATTAAGTGTAAATATTTATATGGCAGCTTTAATATGGATAGCGGTATAATAAGCGGCTTAAAATAATTGGGGTAAATCAGTGTGAATCGTCGTAAAAAAATAGTCACTAAGTTTCAAAAGAAAGACAAACGCGCTAACGCTAAATTACATAAAAGTAATAAGCCCGCGTATATATCAAAAGCAGAGCGCGAGAAGCTAGAACAACAAGCAGCACAATTAACCCAAATAGAACAAAACCAAGAGCAGCCGTAACCTGCTCTTGGTTGTAGATTATATAATCACCTTAAAAAGCGACACTCATCCCTATATTAAACGAACGCCCCTGCCCTGCGAGCTGCTCAAAACCCGTGCTTTCGCCTTTTTTAAGCTGCGCAATGCTCACCCCACCAAGCGGTAGTTGATAGTACTCGTCAAATAAATTACTCACTTGTGCACTTAACGTTAAGTCGCCCCATGACGCTTTTGAACCTAAATTTACAATGCTGTAGCTATCGGTTTGGTTTTCTAATCGGTTGTTATCGACGCGTGTTTTAGCATCATTCCATTGCCACGACAGCGTATTTTCAAAGCGGCCGAGTTGATGGTTAATTGCAAGCTTAGTATGCAGTGGTTTTATTTGATAAAGCGGCTGGTTGGTATCATCTCGCTTTGCACGTGTATTAGTAATATTGGCATTTAATTGCCAATTACCGAGTGCTTTAGATTGATGAATATTAGCGGCTAAATCTAACTTAACCCCATACAATACGGCATCCGTATTAGTAAATTTAAGTATGTTACGTGCTGTGTTTTCTAAGCCAAATCGATTGAAAGACCTGACGAGGTCTGCGTCAATGTAGTCAGATGCATTGGTATACCAAATGTTTGCACTTACTTGCCAGTCGTCGTTTTGAGCCGATTTAATATAAGTAGAGCTTATTGTATGCGCGGTTTCTACTTCTAAATTTTGGTTGCCTATATAGCCATTGCCATCACCGTACCAACCAATCATGGTGGTTGCCATATTGCTCACACCCCAGCTGTATCGCTCATACAAATTAGGTGCTCTGTTTTTGCGAGCAAGACCAAGCTGTAGCTCGTCAGTATGAGTAAGCTGATAATTAAGTAATACACTGATATCAACCACCGTGTCTGATTTATCGTGCTCTTTGCTATTAAAAGCAGCAGCGGCACTTGCGTTACTGGGCTGCATTGGCATGGCGCTCATAGTCATCATTGCCATACCTTCGTTATATGGCTGAACATCGTCAGCACGAGTATTTACATGCTCAACACGTATACCTGAATTTAACCACAACTTAGTATTTATTTGGCTCTCAAATTCTGCAAATGCTGCAATACGCTTACGCTGACCATTATTTATATTAATGTAATCGTTAGGGCCCATCATGGCGGAACCTTCAACAGCAGACCACCAATCATCAATTCGGTAATCATAAAATGCTTGCCCAAGTAATAAGCTGCTATTGCTATCTAGGTTTAAACGCCATTTAATTTGAGAGCTTACATCGCGCGCATCGGTATTCATTGGCATCATGCCGGTTTTTTCAGCGCTAAAAAAACCCATTTCGTGTTTAACATCATGCCAATTAAGTTGGGCTTCCAATTCACTGTTTTCCAATACACGCTTGTACTGGGCCGTTGCGCCATAACTTGTGTTATCAGTCATATCCATATACTGATTAGCAAAGCCCTGATAAGGTATTTTTTGATGTGTAAGCTTAATTACAAACTGTTGTTTTTCGTCTCGTATTGCTGCAGAAAGCGCATGGTTTTGAACGCGATATAAGGTATCTAATACCAAGTCTCCATTTCCGTCGTCGTAACTTTTGGCATCACTAAACGCACCTTGGTAATTAAAACTCAGGGTATTGCTCGCAATACGTGCTCCTACCCCCACTTTTCGCGCATTGTTTACGCTATTATATTGAGCAGATACATAGCCTGAGTGCCAGTTAAGCTCATTACTTTGGCTATACTGTGGTGAAATAGTATTTACGCTTATCACCCCTGCAATATTATCGCCACCGGCACTTACCGCTGATATACCCGCAATAACATGATAAGCCGTAATTTGATTAGCAGAAACATACGAAAGCGGAGGGTTCATATGATTAGCACATGCCGCTGTAACATCAGCCCCATCGACCAATACTTTTACTCTATCGCCCATCAGGCCATTTAAAATAGGCAAGTTAGACACCCCACCTGCAGCAGAAAAATCCACACCTAAATCATTTAGTAATGATTCTGCAGAACCAAGTGCAAGATGTGTATTTTGCGAATGTCCATGAACCTCAATAACTTCTAAAGAGGTGTCGTCTGCAAAGGTTGCTGAAGAAAACATGCTGCCTATAAAAAAAGCCAAAGGCGTTAATAAATATGTGTTTGGAGTGTTGCTTAAATCTGCCATTTTATAATTATGCCACTGTAATAGTTGGACTAATTATAATTCGTGAGGCTAGAATAAAAGCGCGACAAATTGTCGCACTTTGCTCATTTTATTTTAAATATGCCTGCATTATTCATCATCAAAAATATCTTCTATTTTTAATTCAAATAAACGCGCTGCTTTAAACGCCAGCGGTAAACTGGGATCAAACTTACCTTTTTCAATTGCATTAATGGTTTGGCGCGATACATCTAATAATTCAGCTAGTTTAGCCTGTGTTAGATTTCGCTCAGCTCTGAGTACTTTTAAGCGGTTTTTCATTCGTCGCCCTCATCACAGCTGTAGCGTTTGTTAAGTATGTAGGTGCTAATTAAATAATATAAATCGTATTTATTTAACTCTATCTAATGACTTAGCCTACCGCTTCACTTAAACTAATTGCCTCAAGTTTTTCTATATTCATTTCATAAATTTTTGCATTTATAACCCATAGTGCTTTTTTGCTCTGGCGTTACTTTTTTATATTTAAACATCTAATTCAAAGGGGGTTTATGAAACCTGATGTTACATCTATACCCAATCAGCTAAATAAAACGGCTATTTTAATTGTGCTGGCGTTAGGCACCTTTATTTTAGGTTTATCTGAATTTTCGATGATGCCAATGCTGCCTCTTATAAGCGAAACATTTGGTACTACACCTTCTCAAAGTGGTTATGCTATAAGCGCGTATGCTATAGGCGTAGTGGTTGGTGCACCTGTGTTAATGCTTACAACGGCTAATATGCGAAAACGAAAAGCACTGCTGATTTTTTTAAGTTTAATGTGTGTATCTAATGGGCTTAGTGCATTGGCTACGTCGTTAGAGCAGTTAATCATATTTAGGTTTTTGAGTGGATTGCCTCATGGCGCTTATTTTGGTGCTGCCATTTTGCTTGCATCTGATATTGCGCCGCAAGGTAAACGAGCCAGCTTTATGTCAAAAGTATTTATGGGATTAACCATTGCAACTATTGTTGGTGTGCCCGTTGTAACATTGGTAGGCCAAAATTTAAGTTGGCGTTACTGTTTAGCTGGTGCCGCAGCGATTGCTTTTGTTGCATTTATTTTAGTTTATAAAGTCGTGCCCAACATAGACAACGCTAAACCCTCTAACTTATTAAACGAGTTTGGTGTGCTCAAAAACAAGCTCGCATGGTCAATTTTAGGCATTGTTATTATTGGCTTTGGTGGTGTTTTTTGTATTTATACCTACATTGCTGACACCATTTTAGATGTAACAAATACAGCGCCTTATACTATCTCGGTGGCAATGGTAATGTTTGGCATTGGCTGTACACTGGGTAATTACGTTTTAGGAAAAGCTGCAGACAAGTCGGCAATAAAAACAACAGGCTTTGCGCTTGTATGCACCATTATTTTTGCATTTGCTTATGTTTCGGCAAGTTATAATATTTGGGTGCTTTATGCGGTTATTTTTTTCATCGGATGTAGTGTCGGTTTAGCGACATTAATTCAAAGCCTACTCATGGATGTAGCACCTGAGGGTCACGCGATGATAGGCGCATTAGTTCAATGTGCATTTAATACAGCAAACGCAATTGGCCCGTGGGTAGGTGGAATCGCGATTGCCAAAGGGGCTGCGCCAAATCAAACTGGCTATGTCGCTGCGGCATTATTTTTAGGTGGCTTAGGAATGTGGTTGCTGAGCTATTTACAACTTAATAAGTCACCCAATTTAAACACAGTTAATTAATCACAACACAAAAAGAGCGACTGATAAGCCGCTCTTTTACTTTCATATCAATAATTTTTACGAATCTAACGACGCCATATCAATTACAAAACGATAACGTACATCTGAATTTTCCATACGTTCGTATGCAGTGTTAATTTCGTCAATGTTAATCATTTCACACTCAGGTAATACATTGTTTTCACCACAAAAATCGAGCATTTGCTGCGTTTCTGCTATACCACCTATAAGTGAACCTGCAACCTGACGTCGTCCCATTAATAATGGCACTGTATTTAACTCTTCAACAGGCCCCACTTGACCAACAATAATTAATGCTCCATCTATGTCTAATAGCGGTGTATAAATTGATAGGTCGTGTTTAACTGGCACTGTATCAATGATCACATCAAATGCTGACTGCGATTCTTTCATTTCGTCATCATTTGTTGAAACTAAGTAATGCTGGGCACCAAGTTTAACAGCATCTTCTTTTTTAGATTCGCTTCGGCCAACAACAGTTACCTCAGCACCCATTGCTACGGCATTTTTTACCGCCATATGACCTAAGCCACCCAGGCCTACAACTGCAACACGGCTGCCTTTTTTAACGCCCCATTTATGTAGTGGAGAATACGTAGTAATACCTGCACATAACAACGGTGCTACGCGTGAGAGATCTAAATTCTGTGGTATTGAAAGTACAAACTCTTCACGAACTACAACATGCTTAGAATACCCGCCTTGGGTCATTTCTCCGGTTTCTCTGTCTTTACCGGCATAAGTGCCAACCATGCCCTCACGGCAAAATTGCTCTTCATTATTGTCGCACTGATCGCAGCTTTTACACGAATCAACCATACAGCCTACGCCAACGGTATCACCTTGTTTGTATTTTTTAACATCGCTACCAACCGACTTAACTTTGCCAACAATTTCATGGCCTGGCACGAGTGGGTATTTTACACCGCCCCAATCGTTTCTAACGGCGTGTAAATCTGAATGGCAAACACCGCAGTATAAAATTTCAATTTCTACATCGTTATTTCGTAAATCGCGGCGTTCAAACTCAAACTCTGTAAGCTCAGACCCTTGGCTTTTTGCTGCATATCCTACTGTTTTCATCATAACTCCATAGTTGTTTAAAAATTTAAAACGCATTGAGTATGTACTTTGAGGAGTGAATACAAACTGAAAAGCAGCCACAAAAAAGCCCAAATATTATTTGGGCTCAATCACATACTACTATTTAAGGCAGTGTTACTTAGTAAGCTCTGCGTTAATTTCGTCAATTAAAGTATTAATGCGCTCGGCATTTTTACCTAAATCGCTGCGACCAACACGAGATTTACTTCTTATATCAACAAAGCGCTCAGTACCTTCATCAACAATACGAACAACAACATCGTCTTTAAAACCAAACCACGTTGTGGTGTCTGTTGCTTCTATTAAACCAAGTGATTTATTAGCGCTTACCAATTCCCAGCCTAAATTTTTAATTGCTTGCTCGGTTGCTGCAATTAAATCACTTTGCGAATGTGCAAAGTTAAGTGTTGTTAGTTCTGGGTAAGCTTTACGTTGTTGTACCGCGGTTTCTTCCCCTGCGTATTCAACTGGGTTTGGTGCGTCAGCGCGAAGTGGTGCTATAGCAACAAATTTAGGCGGGTTAACCAAGTCGGTTGAAATATCATGAATTGGCGGCACATTTTTGGCTTTATTCATCATGTTAAGCGGCATAGCAATAGCAACCACAGAAAATACTACAGCAACGATAGCACTACCAAATGAAGCGGTTTTACGCATAAATATTAACTGTACTAGCAGTAAAACAAGTGCTGCACCACCCACATACACGCCGTATCTAAAGCCTGTAAAAGCAAGGCCTAAATCAACCACGCCAAACTTGTATAAAGGGCCTGGTAATACAACCAGTAAAAAGGCGATTAAACTCACCAAGCTGACTAAAATCTTCATTCTTGTGCTCCATTTTGTGTGTAATTGTTATTTTGTAAACAGCACTTATACTGCGCGTGCTTGATTATGGTTTACCATTAGCAACTAATTACATAAAAAAGTCCAATGTTGTGCGATCAAAGTTAGTAAGATTAGGAAAGATATCGCTCAATTCAGATGATGGAACGCCAAACCATTGCGCCAATGAGGCAAAGTATTGCTCATTTGCCACGCTTGGGATGAGCCTGCCACTGCCAACGTCTTGCGGGCCGTCTAAATGCTGCGTTAAAAATTCACCATAGATATCGCCTCCTTTAACCGCTCCTCCCATTACTAGTTGATTGCCAGCCCAACCATGATCGGTGCCATCACCATTTGAGGTCAGCGTTCTACCAAAGTCCGACATCGTAAAGGTCGTTACTTTGTCTGCCATATTTAGCTCTTGCATTGCGCTATTAAATTCGCTCAAGCTTTGCGCTAATGAATTTAACAAAAGCGGGTGGGTTTCTAATTGGTTGTCGTGGGTGTCAAACCCGCCCATTGAAACAAAAAACACTTGGCGCTGTGTTGCTAAAGTAGACTGCACACTAATTGCTTTTGCCACTGCGGCCAATTGCTGAGAAACACTAGAATCGCTAAATGGTGTTATCAGCTCTGGGGCAGTCTCTAACGCATTGTTCATAGTTTGAGTATTGTTAATAGCCGAATTAAAGCTTTTTGCATAAGCATCACTAAGCGGATGATGAGTATTACCCATTATACGATTCATAATGTTAGTTACATGGTCTGTCCGTGGTTGATAACCGCCAAATGCATTTATACGACTAATCCCACTTTTATTTAGTGCAAACGCTTTTGTTTGGCTGCCTGTTTGCCACAGATTAGTTCCATCTAACGACACATTGGCAGCAAACTGATCCTGCTGATTTAAACGCTCTAACAAACGTGCTCCCCAACCACTGTTCAGCGACTGTTTTTCACGGCCATACATCCAAGATGCTTGCTGATCATTATGAGAAAATAAGTGCTTAGGTAACACCACTGCATTATTTTTGTAATCGTTGTAAGTTGTTGGCGCAAGCAAGGTACCCACCCCACCAACAAACGCTAAATTAGATTCATTAAAAACACGTTGAATAGGCGACAATGATGGGTGCAACCCTACACCACCTGCAAACTGGGTTGCAGTATTTAAAGTAATTGGCGATGCAACCGCTAAATTTTGTCGGCTTTGTTCGTACAAGCTACGCTGCTCACCTTCAAGGGGTACCAACATGTTGAGTGAATCGTTACCGCCGTATAAAAAAATGCATACTAGTGCTTTGTAGTCGCCTAGTTCAACTGCATTAACAGAGCCTGTAAGCGCTTGTAGTTGCAAACTAGTCAGTGCGGCTGCCGATACACCGCCTTTTAAACATAACGACAAAAATTGTCTTCTATTAATGCTCATTATGTCTCTCCTAATACTGCAAATTAAATTCAGGTGAAATAGCAATCATATAAAGTAAATACGATACCCGTTCGCGATATTGATCGTCATCAAAATAAGCATCTAAATCTAATAATGCTTGGCGTGTGTCGCTACTCATAGAGCCTGCAAAATACAGTACGTTGTATTGATCGAGTAAGTAGTTAATCCCATTGTTTTGCAAGGTATTCATATCGTTAATGATGTAAACATAAATGCCATTTGGATTTAAATCAGTGTGCGCCTCGGCAGTGCTCCACACTAAATCGGCAAAGTGTTCGTTCATGGTGCCTATAATTGTTGCATCGCCGGCTATTTGTAGCTCAGGAGCCACTAATGAATTTGTTCGCAACTGGGCAGGCTGGTAGTCAGGTCTAAAAAAGTTAAACACCGAACTCGACTGCATAGGCCCTTGCCCATATCGGTCAACTAAATTCCATGTTTTGTAATAACCTTCGGGTGACCTTGCGTTTAGGTTTCGCCAAAATTGGACTGTTTTAAGAAGCGGTTCTTTTATTTTACCTTGGTAGCTTAATACACTGCCATAATGACGAGCTTCATCATCTAAATATATAGCTTTTACTACTGCTGCTAGATCACCTCGTGCGCCTTCGCCATTATCATTAAACACATTGGCAATTCGCTCTACATATTGCGATGTAGGGTTTGATGTAATTAGTCGTTGTATTAACTGCTTACTGATAAAAGGCGCTACATTTTGATGGTTAAATAAATTATCAAGCGCTAGTTGTAACGACTCTTGCGCACCATACCCTTGGGGAATAATATCGCCGTTTAATAACGTTTTTTGCTTTTGTGAATGGTACTCTTCAAATGCTTGCATAGGCGCAACATAGTCGCGACTTTTGCGCTTAAATGTTTCACTGCCTGCAAATGTCCACCCTGTAAATACACGAGCAAACCCTTCTATTTCTGCTTGGCCATACGTTGCAATAGTATTAGCGTTAGCGTCTAATTTAGCGGTACCATCTTGGTTTAGCTCATCAAGCCCGATAGTAAATAACTGCATAACCTCACGGGCATAGTTTTCATCGGGGCGAATATTAAGTGCATCATCGGCCTTTTCGTTACCCAAATGGCTAAGATAAGTGCCCATGATTGGCGATAAAGTTACCGCCTCAAGTAAATCACGAAAATTACCAAATGCATGCGTTAGCAGTAAATCGTAATAGGTCACCATGCCTTCTGGCTGAGAGCGTAAATCGTTATTGAGATCAGACACTACAAGTATTTCACTCAGCGCAAAGGCCACGCGCTGGCGTAGCTGATCGTCGCTTTGCATTACGGCTTTCCACCACGCGTCTATTCGGCTTATATACCTAAAATCTTCATCGTCATTAGTAAACACCATATAGTCACGATGATAGTTAATGGGTAATGCCAGTTGGGCATCAAGCCATTGCAGCTCACTTTGACCTTGCGCGTTTTGTATTTCTACAAGCGTTGGCCCCATGCTTCCTTGATGCAACAACCGAGCTGCAGAAAATGCATCCATGCTATTGCGGGCAAAAAAATTGACCGTTTTAACGGTAGTGGCCCCTTCGTTATCGGTCGCGGTAACATTAAACGCATACTCTGAAGGCGTGTAAGTTAGTGCATCAGCCAATTTAACGCTAACTGAGCTTGCGTTTACTGGCTCACTTAACACCGTAGGCCCCGAAGTTTGTTGCCAAATTACACTTGCGATGCTGCCGTCAGCATCGCTGGCTGTTGCTTTTAGCTCAATAGTTTGGCTTTTTATGATATCACTGGGTAAGCCCGACAGGGTTAAAGAAGGAAGTTTGTTACCATTAACTGTTGGGGTATCATCTGAGCCAGAACCACCGCAGGCACTAAGAAAAAAGACTGAGCTTACTATCAAAACTAATTTATAATGCATGTTAAATCGCCATGATATTTTGGTTTAAGTAAGCAATTGCCTACTTAGTTTAATGCATTAATTGAAACACAAAATTTACATTTTTTCCTTTTATTTTTTGTAATCGAAACTTGACTAACGTTCAAAATTGCACAAACTACGGGGGTTAAACAGCCAGAGACTCACACATGAAAACAGAAATTAGTTATCGTTTTGAATCATCGCAAGTGGCCAACCGTTTTTTACATGAGTTAAAAAACTGGCCAGTGAACGATGTTAAAACACGTCTTTTTAATGGAGGTGATAGCGTAAAAGTAAGCTATGATTACGACGAAACAGGCTTCGATTATACCATTGCCGAGCTTGATGATTTAGCCGAGCAACATGGAGGAAAAGAAGTTTAGCGCAGCGTAATATGTATTAAACTTTTAGCATTAATAGTAATAATTCGCGATGGTGGTTTAATTATATTGATTTAATTAAGGCTCTATCTCTTCCGGTGTTCTTTGCCTCGTACAGCATAACGTCTGCATCTTTAATTAATGATTTGGCTGTGATGCTTTCATTATCCATAGCCTTTGCCGTTGCAAAAGCACAGCCTACACTTATAGTTAAAACATCACTTACTTTAGAGCCTTTGTGAGGTAATTTAAGCGCATTTACATTTTTTCGTAATTGTTGAGATGTTAGTTCAAATTGCTCAAACGAAAGCTGGTTAAACAACAGTATAAATTCCTCACCTCCATAACGTGCCGCTATACCATTATTTGATTGGGCGGTTTCTTTTAAAACACGACATAGTGCTTGTAAGGCACAATCCCCCTCTTGATGACCATAAAAGTCGTTGTACAACTTAAAGTAATCAACATCAATTAGCATTAATCCCAACGTTGTTTTTTGATTGTGGGCATCATGCCATTGTAATGTGTAAATTTCTTCAAAGGCACGTCGGTTATAAATTTGCGTTAGCTCGTCTACTTTACTTATTTTTTCAAGTTGTTCGTTTTGTTTTTTGACCTCTTTTATTAAGGAATTAAAACCATTTATAAGTACACGCATTTCTAAAAACTGATTTTTAAAATGAAGCGGTTGAAGGTCATTTTTAAGTAACATTAAATTGATTGCCGATGCACCATTAATTAATGGTGTAATAAAAAAACGATTAACAACAAAAAAACCTATTATAGAGGCTACAAAAAACATTATTAAAATAATAACTAAATACAAGTCAAATAATACAGGCAACCTTTGGTGGTGATGCTCAATATTCATTTTCAGTAATGGGTTACCATTTATGTCTAGCAATATTCTTTGTCGCTCAGTGGCTATTCCCTCATTTTGGATTCCACCATTTAAAACAAGTAAATTTTGTGTTGCGCTATCGTCATTTATTATTGAGTAGCTAAGTTTTACTTGTGCTACTTCTGCCATCAT
The DNA here is from genome assembly GCF_005930865.1 of Pseudoalteromonas sp. S554. Lineage (NCBI taxonomy): Bacteria > Pseudomonadati > Pseudomonadota > Gammaproteobacteria > Alteromonadales > Pseudoalteromonadaceae > Pseudoalteromonas > Pseudoalteromonas sp. S554. Next base: position 55,659 of record NZ_PNDV01000003.1, read on the forward strand.
AGCAACTTGTGATTTCCTTACTTTTTAATAAAAACAATACTACCAACAGGCTCTCCTGTTTTATTTGTTCGTTGAATTACGTGCGATGCAAACATAACAGGGCCATGCTCTGTTCTTAAAAAACCGAAGCGTTCTGACGTATTTTTTTATAAGGTAGGATAGTACGGTTAGGTAAATGAGTATTTAGATCAAATTCTGGCAGCTCAAAGGATTGCTCCTGAATGTAATCAAAAGTATGCCCATAAACTTGTTTAAAGTTCATGTCGTAAATAAATACACCATCTATTTTGAGTGATTTAAAGGTATCGTCCACATAATTTGACTCAATATAGTCTTTATCAAAGCTCGTCATGTAATCGTAAGAGTCATCCCACACCGAATAATCGTAATTTAGGGTTTTTAAGAAAACAAACTCTCTGTTTAAAGCAATTTCTAGGCTCAATAGCTCTCTATTTTGGTAGTCTTTAATGTTTTCATTTATAGTTGGTAACGTAAAAAAGTATCGATAGCTAACCAATAAACTAGTTACAAAGCACATTAAAATTAAAGTACCTATTATTACAAAAAATCTTAATGTCATTATTAGGCCCTAGGGTGTGAAGTAGCTTAATTCATTTTATAAATAGCGCTTATATATAGTTTTTTAAGTGTGCTTGGGTTTATTCTGCGCCAACATACCTAGTTTAACGATGATTCCGGCATTAATGTTATTGGCATAGTACAGCGCATTAGCGTACCTTCGCCAAGCTCACTTTCTACCTCAATTGAACCATTATGCTCTTTTAGCACGTTATAAACGATGGCCATTCCCATCCCCGTTCCCTTCCCTACTGGTTTTGTTGTATAGAATGGTTCAAAAATATGGCTTTTAGTTTGCTCGTCCATTCCACAGCCATTATCAGCAATTTCAATATAAATATTTTTTTCGTCTGAAAATAACTTGATGACTATTTTACCTTGCTTGCCATCAACTAAATCACACGCATATTTTGCATTTAGCAGTATATTTACAAACACTTGGTTAATTGCCGATAAATTACAATAACTCAATGGCAGCTCTTCATAATCACATTCCACCTGACAACTTTTTAGCTGATTGGCGAGTAACTTAATGGCACCATTTAATGACTCAGTAATATCAGCCATAGCCAATAAGTTATTTTTCGGTCTGGCAAAGTTAAGCAAATTATTTACTATGGCAGCGATACGTTGAAGTCCCTCATGAGTGTCGCCGAGCAGTTCATCTAAATCTTCTAAAATAAAATCTATATTCGTTTCTTGGTCGAGCTTAACCAATTGTGCTTCAAGCTCTGAAGCCGAGATAGACTTATCTATGAACTGCTTAGATATCTGCATTAATGAATGAAGTGTTGGTTTAAAGTACTTAATGCTTTCTACATTACTCATTACATAAGCAAGCGGGTTATTTATTTCATGTGCTACGCCTGCCGATAACGTACCGAGTGTTGCCATTTTATCGGTTTGCATTATGGTTACCTGCTGGCTTTTTAGCATGCTCAGCTTTTCTTTTAACTCTTGATTAGCGCAAAATAACTTACGTGTTTTATCTTCAAGTAAAACTTCTAACTGATCTCTTGCCGCTTTTTCACGCAAATACGCTTTTTTGTAGTTATAGTCGTCTTCAGCCATTTAAAGCCTCATACTTCACTTCAATAACGCACTTGTCAAAGCCGTCGTGCATACATTCAACATGGTTTAAAGAAACATCAATACCGTAGTGCGAAGCCGCACCATAAATAAGCCCTTCTGCGCACATACATAACTGCCTTTTAGAACGGTAATGCATTAAAATAAATCCATCTTCAATCAGTTTAGACTCTATTTCTGGTAGGTTTGGTTCATGGTATAGCTTAGCGACTTCAACATGAATGACCTTATCAATCCCCATTATTAACTCTGCAAAACTATTAAAGCCTTTCGCAACCGTTGGGTGGCTTCTGTTTAAGTGGCCAAACAAATACTCACCAAATGCTTTTAATACTTCGGGCATAGTCATCGATAGGGCTGTCGCTACATCCTGGGCTAAACCAATTATCTCTTCATCTGGGTAACTTTGTGCAGAAATATACACACGGCCATCAGGGGCGTTTTTTTCAAGTAACTCATCCCATGCCGCCATACCGCACTTTTCAATAACCAGTGCCTCTAAGCCTCTAAAAATTATGCCTTTCATGTTTTATCCTTATTTATTACTTAACCACCATTGCTCTATGTCGGGAAATAGCGCTAAGTCATCTATAAAATCAAACTCTTCAAGATTAAAGTTAAACGCATTATTGCAAAACACATGTTCAACAATCATGTGAATCACGGTTAATGATATGCTTTTTTGTGAGGGTAATTCATCAATCAATTGCGCATCGACTATTTTTTGGTCAAACCCCCAAAGCGCCAGTAAATAAGCACTTAACACAAACTTAGGTACAACTTCGTTATCTAAGTCGCCATGAGGATCACTCGTTATAATTAACTCACCTATAACACTTAATAACCCTACAGCACATGCGAGTAATTGAGTTTGGCGATCTTGCTTTATATATTTTGCTAACGATTGCGATAACTCTGCTTTTTTATAGCCTTTGTCTATTAAGTGATTAATTGCTTTTTGTTTATTTTTACTAAGTAACTGATGAGATAACTCTGAAAAAACCACGATTGCTCTGAGGTTTATTAAGCCAATCCTTACAATCGCTTCTTTTACACTTGAGGTGCTACTATCAAACCCCATAAAAGCCGAGTTAGCAATTTGTAAAACTTTACCAGCCAGTAAAGGATCGTGCCTAACATCTTTTTCTAAAATAGAAATATTAGGCTCGCTTTTATTGAGCTCATTGAGTAGGTTTTGCGTTACCTCACCTAAAAACGGAAGCTCAGAGAGTTGCCCTAAAATAATGCGATGCTCACCGCTAATAGGAAGTGTTTTTAAAACAACAGCACTATTTATTACGCTCTCTAAATGTGACTGAGCAAAAGGCTTAACTAGGTGAAAATGGATTACATTATTTAATTGTAGCTGGTAATTCCCACTCATATCACCTGTTAATAAACACCTAAGCGCAGATGGGCAGAGCTCTTTAGCTTGTTCTAAAACGTTTTTCCCCGTGGGAAGTTGCATCATCGAATCACAAAAAATAATATCAGGTAAGGCGTTGTTATTTATTTGCTGTTCAAATTGAGTAGCAACTTGAACTGTGTGCACATAAGCACTGGGGCATAAACGGTTAAGCGTGCGTATTAACGCACGTAACAGCAGTTCGTCGTCATCAATAATAAGAATATTGATTTTTAAATCATGCATCTACTACACCTAAAGCTATAACGTACTAGTTTATAATTAAAGCGTAGTATATTTTTATCAATACCCCTACTTTCAAAGGCGCTAATTAATAAAAAGTAAATGCATGGTTTTATTCATGATATTTACGGATCATCGCCACTTTACCGTTTTCAACTTCTATTACTTCCATCATTACTGATGTGTACTCAATTGGCTGCTTACTTTGTGGGTGAATGCCTTTAGCGTGGTTTTTATAACGAATCGCAAAACCGCTATCGTTAAATATAAAAGTATTGAGTAGCTCACTTTCATAGTGGGTATGCGCGCCTAAGTAAAAGCTCATGCCTTTGCGCATTAGTTTTTTGCCTTCGGCAGTGCGAGAGTCATCTACTTGATACGGTATGTGCTGACTGCCAACATCGTCCGTTAATAAGCTAAGGTAGGCTTCAAGCTCTTTTTCACTTGCGTTAGGCGCTTGCGTTGCGGTCATGGCGCTGTAGTAATGCTGTGCAAATTTGTTTAAGTCCAGTGCCTCTTCAGCATCAACCAAAAAGGTACTCACTAATAGCAAACCAAATGTAAATAGTCGCTTCATCACTTCTTCCTTGTAGTTAAAAGTATTGATTTATTTATAGGTACACTATATTCATATGCTCAAAAATAAAACAAATACTTTTAAGTTAATAAACCTACATTTTGCTTTTTACTCTATTGGTTGCCACGCTGTTGGCTGGATCGTCGGGCCAAAAATGCTTGGGGTAACGTCCTTTCATTTCTTTTTGTACATCGCGATAACTACTAGCCCAAAAGTGCGCAAGATCTTGCGTAAGTTGTAAAGAACGCTTACCTGGTGAGAGTAATTCCATAAGCAGTGGCAGCTTGCCATTTGCAAGCATTGGCGTACTTGTTAAGCCATACACTTCTTGCATGCGCACGCTAAGTTTTGCGGGGCCATCTAGCTGGTAATTAATTTTTATATTTGAGCCACTCGGTACCGTTAACCTAAGCGGTAACAGCGTTTTTAGGGCTGTTTGCTGTGTCCAGTCAAAACAATTTTGCAGTGCTTCAAAGTAGTTAAACTTTTTAAGCTGCTCCAGCGTTTTTATATCCTGTAAATATACGCCTAACCAATCATCAGCTGTTTCGATAAGTTGCTGCTCGCTTATTGCCGGGAACGTATCTGGCATAAACTGACTAGCTAAACTCATGCGTATTAATAATTGCTGCGCATCGGGTTGTTCATTAAATAATGCAAAGCCGTGTTTAGTAAATAAATTAAGCCACGCTTTGGCGCGCTCGGTTTTATCAAGCTTTTGCTTACTTGGTTGGCTTGTAAGCGTAATGGCGCCGAGCTTTACTTCGTCTTGATGGATAAAGCGCGCGGTTTTTTCATCAAACTCACAGCGGGCAAGCGTAGTAAACAAATGCGGTAAGTAATCTTTTAGCTCAAATGGGCTAAGTGCGGTGGCTGCAAAAATACGCGTGCCTTTATGGCCGCCCATGCTTGCAATAGCAAGGTAGTCATCGTTATGCCAGTAATCGGTGTTTAAATCAGCGCCCGCACCATTGGCAAGTAAGTAGCCATTACCGCGTTTTTTTGCAATGCGATCGGGGTAAGCTAATGCCACCAGCAAACCTAAATACTCGGTGTTTAGCTCACTGTTACTGTCGGTTACTTTTAAACGGCTTTGCCAGTATTTTAACTGCTGTTTAAATACTGGGTGTGGCCTTTGCTGTTGGCTATGTAGCGCCAAGCTTAGCTCGTTGGCGGTGTTTATTCGGCTCTCAAGCAGCGCCACTAAATAAAGTGCTAAACGGTAAATACCAGGGAGTTCTATCTCAAGCGCCTGCGCTTTTAAAAGCATATGCGCTAAGCGAATATCCGCCCCAAAACCCAGCATGTTGCTGCCCAACTTGGTTAGCTTGCCTTTGCCGTCGATGGCTTCAAGCATAGTTAGTAAGCTCATTGCTTGTGTGCATTGCTGCGCTGTTGGCGTATCAAGCAAGGTGAGTTCGCTAATATTTGCGCCCCACTGTTTTGCTTCAAGCATAAGTTGGCTTATGTCTGAGGTGAGTATTTCGGGGCTATCGTGACTATTACGTCGCTCAAAGGTTTGCTTTGAGCCAAGCCTGTAAACAACACCGGGTTCTATTCGCCCTGCACGCCCTGCACGCTGCACGGCAGAGGAGCGCGATATACTTTGTGTTGTAAGCTCTGTTACACCTGTTCTTAAGTTATAGCTCGCTGCGCGGCGTTTACCGCTATCAATAACAATGCGAATGCCTTCAATGGTTAAGCTGGTTTCGGCTACATTGGTGGTAAGCACTATTTTGCGCATACCCTCAGGCGCAGGAGCAATCGCCGCTTGCTGATTGTCTTTATCTTGCTCGCCAAATAACGTGACAACTAGGCAATTACTTGGCAAATCATTAAGGGCCTGTTGTACGCGTAATATTTCAAATTGCCCAGGCAAAAACACCAGCGCACTGCCGCTTTGCTCGCTTAGTGCTTGTTTTATTAAAGAGGGAATAGTATCAAGCCAGCGACTTTCATCTTTTATGGGTATATATACTTCGTCTATGGGGTAGCTTCGCCCGCTTGATTGTATAACTGGGCAATCAAAAAATTGTGTATAGCGCTCGGTATCAAGGGTGGCCGACATAAGTAATATGGTTAAATCGTCACGCAGTGCACTTTGGGTCTCTAAAGCAAAGGCCAGTGAAGTGTCGGCTGCAATTGAGCGCTCATGAAATTCATCAAATATCAGTAAATCTATATCACTTAATTCAGGGTCGTTTTGTAGCATGCGGGTAAGCATACCCTCGGTGACTATTTCAAGGCGCGTATTACTGCTTACTTTGCTTTCACCGCGTACTCGCAAACCAACACTCTGGCCCACTTTTTCGTTTTGGCACTGTGCTAAGTAATTGGCAATATTACGTGCTGCTAAGCGGCGCGGCTCCAGCATTACAATACGTTTAAAATGGCCGTCGCGCATAAGCTGTAGCGGCAACCAGGTTGATTTACCTGCACCAGGCGGTGCTTGTAATAACGTTATAGGGTTACTTTGTAATGTAGTTAGAAGTTGTTGATATATGTTTTGAACCGGCAGCACTGCTATTTACCCAAAATTGCTTTGTATGCATTGTAACAAAAACCAAAAATAAACGCGCCGCTAAAGCTGTGTGGCTATAAAGGGCATCATAATCAGAAATAATTACAGACCGCTCTGTACATTTTTTAAGGACATGCGCGCTATATTAATTACTACTGCCCGAACAAAAACATAACACTATGATTATAAATACAAAATTTAAATTTAACTTATTGGTACACGCCTTGCTCCTTTTATAGTGAACGTTAATTAAATCTAAGTAAGGAGAAACTTATGAACAGCGATCGTATGAAAGGTAATTGGAACGAACTTAAAGGTAAGGCGCAACAAAAATGGGGCGATCTTACTGACGACGATTTAGACAAAATTGAAGGTAGCCGTAAGGAGCTAGTGGGTAAAATTCAGCAGCAGTACGGTAAATCTAAAGAAGAAGCAGAGCGTGAAGTAGATGAGTTTGAAAAAACTCACTAATCGCTAACTTCTAAAAAAACCGCCATTTGGCGGTTTTTTTGTTTAACGGCTAAAAAAGGACGTTATTTACGCTTTTAATTGGTTACCTATAGGCAGTTGCCTAATGCGTTTACCACAGGCAGCAAAAATAGCGTTACACAATGCAGGGGCATAAACCGGTGTTGCGGGCTCGCCTACACCTGCAGGTGGTGCATCGCTTTGTATTATTTCTACTTCTACCTCTAAAGGTGAATCGCTCATACGCGGCACGCGGTAATCATGAAAGTTACTTTGCTGTACTCGGCCTTTATCAAAGGTAATACCATCGCTAATTGCAGTGGTAATACCATAAATAGAACCACCTTGCGTTTGGTTTTTAACGGTATCGGTGTTTACAACCGTACCCGCATCAATAGCTACCCACGATTTAATCACGTTTAAATCGCCAGCATCCGATACTTCTACTTCTACCACAGTAGCCACATAGGTTAAAAAGCTGCGGTGCGCTGCAATGCCTAACCCGCGCCCTTTTGGAAGTGTTCTCCCCCAATTTGCCATACTCGCTGCTTTTTCAATAACATGACGCAAACGGCTTGTTTCAAGTGGATAAACCGCTTTATCGCCACCGTAGTTATTATAGTTTGCGTTCTGGTTTGCAAAATCGATAGTACGCGCTGGCCCAATGGTTTCCAATAAATAATCTTTTGAGTCTTTACCCGTCTTGTGGGCAGCCTCATTTATAAATGACTGCACGGCAAACGCATGAAAAATATTTGTGACCGAGCGCATCCAGCCTATTCGGGCTTTTGCTGGTGCTTCACCTCGTTCCAGTTTCATATTGGGTGCTAAAATTGGATTATCAGTAAAACCTAGGTCTAGCTCAAAGCCACCAGGTGCAGATGCCCCTTCTTGAAAGGTAGACATAATTGGCGAAAACGCCGTGCGATGCAAGTAAGCCTCAATATTACCTTTTTCATTGAGTGACGCTTCAATATGTTGAGCCGATACCGCATGATAAAAACTGTGTTGAATATCATCCTCTCGAGTCCATTGAACGCGAATAGGTTTACCAGTTTTCATTGAAATGTAGGCGGCCTCTGCTGAAAAATCAGGTTTTGATTTACGCCCAAATCCGCCACCTAACATGGTGACATGCACGTTAATTTTACTCTCATCCATACCCAGTAGTGCGGCCACAGTTTTCATATCGGCTTGCGGGTTTTGCGTTGCAGCCCAAATATCTACACTGTCTTTATTGTACATTGCCGTGGCGCAAGGTGGCTCCATAGGTGCTTGAGTTAAGTGCGGCGCGTAATAGTCGGCAACTAATTTATTGCTCGATTTAGCCAATACGCTGGTGGTATCGCCTTTTTCGCGCACATGCGCTTGCGGCTCATTCACTGTTTGCAGTAACGACTTTTTAAAGCTTTCTGAATTATAATCGCCGTTTTTACCATCATCCCACACCACTTTTAGTGCTTTACGCGCCTGCCATGCAGCCCAGGTATTTTTAGCAACAATAGCAATGCCGCCTTTTGGCTGAAATTGCGGTGCACCTTTTGGTGCAGGCATTTCAATAACATCAACTACGCCATTAATTGCTTTAGCGGCGCTGGCATCAAACGATTTAACCACACCACCTACTACCGGCGGACGCTCAATAATAGCCACCAGCGCTTTTGGTTCGCGTACATCGGCAGCAAATGTGGCTTTACCGGTTACTAAATCGGTTAAATCTATGTGCGCCATACCGGTATTTATATAACGCCATTCTTTACGTGTTTTAAGTGTTAGCTTATCAGGCTCTGGCGGTGTAATACCAAGCGCTAGGTCTATTAAATCTTTATAGGCAAGCGTTTTACCCGAGCTGTGGGTAACCACGTGCTGATTAGCTGTACAGGTTTGTGGGTCAACCTTCCAATACTTAGCGGCTGCGTGCTGCATCATATAACGTACGCTTGCGCCCATTTCGCGCAAGCGCTGCATGTTGTATCGAATACTGCGCGAACCATCGGTATTTTGATCCCCATATTTAGGGTCGCCCTTACCTTGAATAACCACTACTTTGTCCCACGAGGCTTCCATTTCGTCTGCCACAATTTGGGCAATAGCGGTACGAATTTGTTGGCCCATTTCAGAGCGGTGACAGGTTATTTCAACCATGCCATCGGGGCGCAGTGCTATAAATAAGTTGGCACGTTTTGCTTGCTCAGAGGGCTGCTCTAACACGCCTGCAAACGCTTTTGGTGCACTGCCTACAAAATAAGTGCCTAATACTAATGCGCCTATTGCGCTGGTTTTTAAAAATTGGCGACGGTTTAGGTCAAAGTACGTATTGTCGTTTTTCATACCTCTTCCCCTTGTTCATTAGGGTCAAAATATTCAACGCCCGCAATGGTTTTAGCCGCCGACTTAATTGCTTTATGAATACGCGGATACGTGCCACAACGGCAAATATTGCCCGACATATTACTCACTATTTCATCATCAGTGGGGTTGGGGTTAGCGGCTAATAAGCTTGCCGCTTGCATTATTTGCCCGCACTGACAAAACCCACACTGCGGCACTTTATGCTCAACCCAGGCTTTTTGCACGGGGTGGTCACCTTGCTCGCTTAGCCCTTCAATAGAGGTAATAGCACGCCCTGCCACAGCCGATACAGGTAATATGCACGAGCGCTGCGCTACGCCATCAATGTGTATGGTGCACGCACCACACTGCGCCATACCACAGCCAAATTTAGGCCCTGTTAAATTTAATTCATCTCGAAGATACCAAAGCACCGGCGTTGACGGATCGCCTGTAAACTCATGTTTATTACCATTAACGGTAAGCGTGATCATATTTAACTCCTTGGCAAAGCGCTTTAAAGGAATGCCTTGTTGCGCGAGAACGGTTTGAATACTTGCTACTTTTTTAGCCTACCACTTAGAATTGGTTTATTGAAATTTTTATCGGTAAGTGGCTTTAATAAGCTTTGGTAAGTCGCTAAACATAAAAACCGCCCTATGGCGGTTTTATGTATAAACTAAATGTCAGTTATTTAGTTAGTGCTAATTTAACCGCGGCCTGTGCATGAATTTGGGTGGTATCGTAAAGGGGCACCGTTGTATGTTGCGGCTCTACCAATAAGGCAATTTCAGTACAGCCTAAAACAATAGCCTGTGCACCTTTTTCAAACATACGCTCAATAATATTTATAAACTCAGCTCGGGCTTCATCATTAATAATACCTTGGCATAACTGATTGTAAATTATGTCGTGAACACGCGCTCGCTCATTAGGCTCGGGTATTAACACTTCAATGTTATGCCTATCGGTTAACCGCCCTTTGTAAAAGTTTTGCTCCATTGTAAATTGCGTGCCCAGCAACCCTACTCGCGTTATTTTATCGTGTTTTAACTGATCTGCGGTTGCGTCAGCGATATGTAAAATAGGAATACTAATATTACTGGCGATATGGTCAGCCACTTTGTGCATGGTGTTTGTGCAAATAAGTAAAAAATCAGCCCCACCAGCCTCTACCGATTTAGCCGCCTCGGTAAGTAACTTAGCTGTTTGTTGCCAATCACCTTGATGCTGCAGCATTTCAATTTCGGCAAAATCAACACTCATCATAAAAACTTTGGCACTATGTAGCCCGCCCAACGCATTTTTTACACCCAAGTTTAACGCTTTGTAATAACTAGTGGTTGACTCCCAACTCATACCACCAAGCATGCCAATCGTTTTCATAAAATTGCCTTTTTAGTTTACTAAAAGAACTAAGCAGTCATCCTAAAATATCTTGATTAGCTGAGGGATTAAGCTATAGCTATTTTTTTATGCCTCGTTCGGTTTTACAAACGATTACAATAGCGGTAATAAAATTAAAGAAAATGCCAAGAACAAACCAAAGTAAAGCACTTCGACCTGTAGATTTAGCCCACCAAGCACTGAAAAAAGCAAAAAAGAATACAGCCAATGCACTACGATTAAATTCCTCTTCTAACTTTTCTGTGTCGTAAGACAAGCTCGATAACTTACTTTCTAACTCATTGACCTTTTTAGTTAATAGCATAATTTTTTCACTTTGCTCATTTTGTGCTGTGACTGTTTCTATAGGCTGAGCGTATGCCAATAATGAGCTTGCAACCCATATCATAATGCAGAGTATAAATTTCATTTTATTCCTTTAAATTATTTAAACTTAAACAGGCAATTAACCAAATGACGTTAATTGAGGTTGAGATAAAAAACCAGTATTTAAAGCTTTTCTTTGTTTATTAAAGCTCTTTCTTTAACTGCAGATTGGCGAATAAAAAACATTATTACGCAGCCTGCAATATTCCCACCTATTAATAAATTGAGTATGGCTAAAGTAGTTATTTGATTAACTTTTCTCTTAGATACAGCCCATAAATGCCAAAAAGCATAACTACAAAGGCCACTCACTGCAAAAGCTAAGGCATGAACACTTCCCTTTTTAAGAACAATAAAGACATCCCAGAAGTAATAACTAGTAAAGCCCAGATAGTTGACAGGCAAAAGGCAAGAAGAAAGACCTGACCCTATTTTTACTTCTAAAAAATAAATCCCCTTTCTTTTGAATTGAAAACAACAAAAAGCCCCGCGAGTGCAAACCTTCAAGTAAGCACAGGGCGAGGCTTTGGATTCAAATTAACTCTACAAAGTTTCCTTTGACCTTAACCAATCTAGAGCGTCATCAATTTCATTTAAAACAAAAATATGTGTTTCCTTATTCCTAGCAACCTCTAATGCGGAGTTTATTACTGCATTAGAATCTGAGTTACAAACACTCCATGTTCCTCCGGCTACATTTGCTCTAACTAATGCATCGTTACTTTTTAAAAAGTACAACCACTTTTCAAGAAGTTCTCTGCGACCACATCTGATTAACGACTGATACAATCGAACTTTTTCTACTTCAGAGCATTGTTCCATGCTTAATTGTTCAAGTTTTTCTAGAGCATCGTGTCCTTGAATCTCCCCAAGAGCATAAATCGCATCCAGCCTAACCAGTTCAGAGTCATCGTGTAAGTGCTTGGAAATTAAGTCAATTGACTTAATATACTCCCAGTCGCCTAATACACTTATAGCTTCAGCTCTAACTTCTTCATCTTCATCACCTGCAAGCGCTACAACTTTATCAAACACTTGTTGAGGAGGCTTTTGGGGCATGGTTTTCTTAAAAGGCTTTGATCCTGAACCAATGCCTGATAACGCTCTAAATCGAATATCACAATCAGAATTTTTCATCAATTCGATGACTCTCTTCCAGTCTACTTTATCGCTAGAAAAAATCGTCTCAATTTCATTGAGAACTACTTCTTTATCGATGCGGTACTTCAAATCATAAAGTTCATCGTTTATTTCTTTGCAGCCCAAGTTTGCAATGCGACTGGATATTGATTGAAAGGCTTTCGACAAGTCATAACGGTCAGTTAAGGTACATAAATTTTCAAGAACGCTTACGCAAGCTTCAATGCTTAACTGGGATGGATCAATTCTATCTAAAAGCAGTAGTTCATCATGTCCTAATCTCAAAAGCGAGTTAAAAGCAGCGACCTTAATGAGATCACAGCTTTCGTTTTCCATAAAGCTACTCAAGGTCTTTGAGTCATTTTCAGTAGCGACATATCCCAAGCAACATACAGCTTCTTCCCTAATATCTAGGTCGTGATGGTAGATATTTTGGATGCACAGGTCTCTTGCAAAAGCATTGTCAATTTCAGTAACTGCTGACAAAGCTTCACAAACTTCTTCATTAACATCTGATTTAATAGCGTTACGAAATAATTCAAAAACTTCATTTCTAGGGTAATACTTAGAAATAAATGTAGATGGTGGAAAATCATCGGCTAGCTTTTCTAACGCAGCGAGCCTTATTTTTAAATCATTAGCTGAACAGTGTTCAATTACAGTCCCCAAATTTTCATAAAGATTACTTGATAAATCTCTAATTTCTTGTGGTGACAGCAGCCTAATCTTTCCCATAACAAATCCTTACCTAACATGTCTTAACATAGTAATCCCTCTGGCGCCTTCACTGCTGGCTCTAATAACTATAATAAAACACAAGTACATTGTTTTAATATTTCTCAAAAAAGCACTTTTTCTAAACAAGCAAAGAAAGAACATTAACTATCACCATCTTTTTTGTTCTTAATCCTATTTTCAGAATCTCGGCTTCCCCTGTCACCATCGGCTTTTTCTTCCGCTTTAGTTTTTTCAGGATCATCACCTCTTACGTTTTTCCTGCCTCTTTGAGTTTTTCTTTTATTGTGATTGTCTTTGTTTTTTTCTTTTTTATTTCGCTTAGCGAATTGGTTATTCTTATTTTTTTCTTCATCTTCAGATTCTTGGTTATCCTCCATTTCATCAAATGCATCAATCGCTAAATCAACTGTTAGAATAAGCGCAACTGTTCCGACCAAACCACCTACTACAGCTCCTACAGGACAAGCTGGCCCCGTCAAAGCGCAACCAGCTCCTGCTCCTGTTGCAGGATTTAGTATGGTTTTACCATCTGGGTCAGTATACTTATATGGGTTATTGACTGCATACGAGTATCTATTAAACCCTTTTATACCTTCCTCATTGCTCAGGTGGGAAACGGCATCAACAGGATCATTTGAGTAGAACCGACCTATGACTGGATCATAGTATCGTGCCTGCATATAACTCAACCCTAAATCGGTGTCGAATTTATGCCCTGTGTACCCTACATCATCTTTGGGGGCCTCTATCGATTCGCCAAATGGACGAGCATGCTGTCGACTTTCATTCAGTGTTTGCGGTGTTACATCACCATATTTAGCAATGAGCTTTTTACCTAAGTAAATATAGTTAGTGCCGCTGCCTGATATTTTGTCGCCTTTTTCTCTGTAAAGCAGTGTACCATCTTGGCTATACATTGAATAACTTATACCGTTAGCATCTGTCTGTTTTACGCGGCGGTTATGACCATCGTATAAATAACTATTACCTTTTGCAGTGGTAAGTTGATTTGCCGCATTAAAAGCTAAACTATATGCGCCATTATGTTCTATATTTCCGCGGTCATCATAATCAATTAAGCCATACCGCCCACTAACACCGGTTACTTTAGATAAACGATTTTTAGCGTAGTCGTAGGTGTAATTGAGTGTTTTACCCTTATTTTTATAGTACGTAATGTTGCCGAACCCGTCGTAACGCATTTCACTCGAGCCTATACCAGAGTTACCTGTAGTACTGGTTAAGCGGTCAAGGTCGTCATACTGTAAATTAGTTAAACTATAGGCGCTGTTTTGGCTATTAATAATCGACGTTACATTTGCATTATTGTCGTAATCATAGGTTAAAGCCATAACAGTACTAGGTATAATACTGCCAGCTGGGCCTGTGTCTTTAAGCTGTTTTGGTAGTTGGCTATCTGCATATAGTGTTGTTTGATGCTTAACACCATTACCATACGTAAACGAACTCAGTGTACCATTAGCATAGTAGCTTGCACTTTTTGCAAAACTTAAATCAACATTTCCACTTTTATAAACTTGTGCTTCTGTTGATTCACCAAAGCCATTGGGTTTGAAGTTTACAATAGTCCCATCTGGGTAACTTAACTGTTCACGCTGTTGCAAAGCATTGTATTTATAATTAAGCATTAGAGGTAGTTCATTACCCACAAATAGCTGCTCTTCTTCGAGGAGATTTTGGTTGTTGTACTCATAACGATGAATTACATTACCTGCAGTTAAGGTTTTAACGTTACCGTTATTATCACGTTCATAGCTCACATCGCCAGAGGTATCTGGATAGTCAACTAGCTTGAGGCCACCCAAATTATCATAAGTATAAGATGTACTCTGACTTGGTGCTGAATTGATACACTGTGTATTGCCAACTCCTGCTTTACTCCAAACTAACTCACCTAAAGCATTATACTTATAAAGTGTATTACCTACATCAGGACGAGTTGTTAAACATAATTGCCTATTACTATTATAATAGCGACGCTCTGTAACACTTATCGAATTACCATACTGATTAGGGCCTGTTTGTGTAATAGCATGCGTTAGTCCTACAACACCAATATTTAATATTGTCGTTACATCTTCTGGCGATTCAATTTTTAGTATGCGCTCATATTTTGGGGAACTGAAGGATTGGTAAGTAGTGGTTGTCTGGTTGTTTTTTGCATCTGTATACTTAACTTTATTACTAGTTAAGTAACTGTATTTTTTCTCACCTAACCCACTCTTTGCCTCCGTTTTAATACGACCAAAAATATCGTATGAATTTGTTGTACCGATTGTTTCAAGTTGAGAACTACTGAAGTTTGATATAAATAATGTATTACCAAAACGATCATATGTGTAACGTTGGTATCTAACACTATTTTCATCTGTACTGTTTTGTAAATCTTCAAGTTTTATAAGTTTAATCCTCATTAAACTATCATAATATTCTGTAACCCTAAACTTAACGCCATTAATACAATACGATAATGTTAAATCTAAAGTACACTTTTCGGCTGTAAGTGTATTCTGTTCATCATCATAACTGGAACGAGTATCTAACCACGTATATCCATGGTTAGTATCGTTTTCTAAATCAACGGCTAATAAACGCCCTAAAGAATCATATTTATAGCGTGTTTTTACGCCATTAGCATCTGTAGACTCTGTTACCTTTCCAAAAATATTTGAATCTTGTATTGTATAAATTAGTGCTTCGCTTTGAGGGTTAAATAAAGTTGTTTTATATGGTTTTCCTCCCCTGTAGTCACTACTGAATTGTGTTTTCCGATTGCTATTAGATGTTAAGCGCTTTGCATTTAGCGTAATACTCTCTATTGCGCCACGGCTATTACCCGTTGAAAAGTAACTATAACTTTTTTGTAGCAGGCCAAAACTATATTCCCTTATTACATTTAAATTTGTACTATCTAAAGTGAATTCATTTGTTGTTATATAATTGCTATCCTGCGTGGATACTTCTGTTTTATTTCTGTTGTTTAAAAGCCAAGCATCCTTATTGTGTTGATAGGTAAACTTCGTAAACTTATTACTTCCTGAAAAAGAAAGTTCATCAATTCTTCTAGTTGGTAATGTATGGTTATTTGAAAATATATTTTTTATTTTTGTTACAGCACCATAGCTATTGTAAGCTAAATAATAAGTGGAATAAGTATCAAATCCATTGTTCATTTTATAGGACTGATACTCCTTTAATTTTCTTACTTGCGAGCATAAGCCAACAGTTGCGTAATAAGGTGAGTTAAGTTGTTTGATACAACCTAGATTAGATGCCTTATATTTTTCCCACTGAACCTCATTTTTAGCCAATAGTTCGCCTTCTTCCCAACGAGCACGTAAAACGAAGCCTGTTGAAATAGGCCCTAAATATACCTCCTTTTTATAAACAGAGGCTAAATAGTCCATTCCATGTAAATAATTAACGTAAGTAAAGCCTTTGTCTCCCTGTACATTATATTCGTGCGCAACTGATCGATGTCCAGATAACCCAGGGTAATTAAGTTCAGGTTTAGTTAAGCTATAAAAAAAGCGACGTGTCTCTATATCTGGGCCTGAGATTGTTTTTCCTGTAACAGTAAGGCTATTACGGTTCCCTTCTAAGTAACCTTGGTATGTATACTCAACAGCTAAACCTGAAGGAAAAGTAATTTTTTTAATTGAGGTGTGTGCTCCAGTAAAGGCACCTGTATGCTCAAATTTTGTAACTCTGTTTTCAGGATCAACTACGCTGCTAAGTTCTTTTTTGTTATTGTAAACAAAGTCTGTTGTATAGCTTTTATTCCCTTCGTTTACAGTTATTTCTTTTAAATCGCCATTTGTATTTTTAATAAAATTAACTTCTACATCATTCAGGTAGACATTTGGAAGGCTTCTAAAGTCGATAGTATTGCCATCTTTGTCTTCCATCATTTCAAGCTCCCACTTTAAATCAGATGAATTAACATCGGGGAGTCCAAACACAAGCTTCAAACCATCGGGGTAATGAACCACTGGTTTAGCGTTTTCACACCTCAAATTTGCTTTATCTTGAAATACAGCAATCGTACCAGCCGGCAATAAACTAGAATCAAAAGAAAGTGGCTTAGATAAATTTGGTTTTCCTAAACCATATTGCTCTAAGCTTAAGCCGCTCAAATTTCCTAAACACCCAAAGCTTTTTAAGGACCGATTACCGTAGACTCTATTTGTTGCTCGCAATCTATAGTTTACTCTGTTTGCATCGAAGCCGGCAAAATATGAAACCTTGCCACCACTAAAACCTTTAATTGAATAACCAACAACCATTTCCGAACCATTTGCCATGGGTATTTTGGCTGTATTAAAGGTATGTTTTAGCTTTAGATCTTGTATTGAAATAGTTTCACTTGGCAGATCACTATAGTAACTTTTAAAAACACTTTCGAAACCTTCTTCTGTAGTATTATCTGGCGGTATGATAACTTCATCTGCTTGAAGATTAAAAATACTAAAAGCTGATAGAAAAAATATTAAACAGGCCTTTTTATTAAACATGAATAATCCTTTAAACTTATTGATTTGTTGTTTCAACAACTGGACTGCCTAGCAAGTCAGTATGTATGTAAATTATTTTTTTATCTTTACCAGGCTCAATAACGTTAAATATTACTGAGCGTATATCACTATCTAAGTCGCCACTTTTGGTTGCGTACGTACATACCTTTTTGCTTTTATTTATGTATATTGGATCAAAATATAAAAGCCATGGCTCTGATGAGTAACAACTCTTTTCTTTCTCAACTAGCCTAAACCAAACTTGTCCTGAGCTGTGAGCTATTTCAAATGATGAGCCTTTTACTAAATCTCCACCATTTGGCTTAAAATACGGCGAACCTAACTTCACTTTACGTTTAATTTCTGGGCTATATAAATAGGGTGAATAAGTAGTTTGATCTGTAGAATTATTAACCCTTTTAGCCCTTACTCTAAATTTAATTGTCGAAAACGGAAAAGAACTGTAGGTATAGTAATTATGTGGTGAGTTACTTATTAACCTGTAGGAATTATTGTTCAGTTCAGATACTTCAACATCAATACTAAAACTAAAACCAGCGCGGCTACCTATATCGTACGAGTAAAGACTTTCTTGAGGTGGGAGTATAGGAGGTGGTACTGTGATTTCTCCTTCTAATGCCCAATCCCATGAAATCTTTAAAGCATCATTGTCTTGTACATACTTAAAATTAGTCGGAGCTGTTACCCCTTGGCTTGTAGGTGTAGGCGTTATAGGAATAGGATCTGGTGGATATACTGGCCCGCCTGTATAGGGTGGTAAATTAAAACCCCCACTGGCCTTAGCCCCTTCTGCATAAAACAATAAAAATAAACATACTATTAAAACTTTAATCTTCATACTTACTCCCTGTATACAAAAAAAACATAATAACACGAAAAAGGTACAGAAAGTAAAGCGAACAATTACTTATAAACAATAAAACCTGTAGCCTAGCACTAAAAAACGAGCCTATTTTGGCTCGTTTTTGTTTTACTGATAGCTGACCGCTAAAAACTGACCGCTTCGCTATGATTCCGGCTCATACCCCAAATTAGGCGATAGCCACCTTTCGGCCTCTGCGAGCGTCATATTAGTTCGTTTGGCGTAATCTTCCACCTGATCTTTTTGCACAGCGGCTACGGCATAATATTTTGCCTCTGGGTGTGAGAAATACCAGCCCGAAACCGCAGCTCCTGGCCACATGGCGTATGAGCTGGTGAGCTGCATGCCAATGCGTTTTTCGGTATCGAGTAACTGCCAAATTTTCTTTTTCTCGGTGTGCTCTGGGCACGCTGGGTAACCCGGCGCTGGACGAATACCTTGGTAGTTTTCACGAATTAGCTCATCGTTACCCAGGTTTTCATCGGGTGCATATCCCCAGTACTCTTTACGCACTTGTTCGTGCAGGTATTCGGCAAAGGCTTCTGCGAGCCTATCGGCAACCGCTTTAATCATTATTTTATTGTAGTCGTCTTGCTGTGCGTCGAACGCATTGGCTAAGTCGTCTTCTTCTAAACCGCCCGTTACTGCAAACGCGCCAAAGTAATCAGGTGTACCTTTTGGCGCAATGTAGTCAGCTAAACAATAGTTAGCAAAGTCGGTTTTTTCAGTTTGCTGGCGTAAATGGCACGAGGTGTTTAACAGCTCTTTGCGGGTTTCGTCGGTGTAAATTTCTATGTCATCACCCACGCGATTTGCAGGGAATAAACCAATTACACCTAAAGGTTGCAAAGTACCTGACTTTTCGAGGTCATCTAGCATGTCGTTAGCGTCTTTAAATAAGCTTTGTGCTTGTTCGCCAACGACTTCGTCGTCCATTATGCGCGGGTATTTACCAGCGATTGACCACGTCATAAAGTATGGGGTCCAATCTATATATTTACGCAACGTGGCTATTGATACATTTTTAAACTCAGTCACGCCCAGCTTTTTAGGCACTGGTGGCGTGTAGTTATCCCAATCGAGTTGCGCTGCGTTATCGCGAGCACGCTGAATGGTAACCGGTTTTGAACGTGGCTTTTTGCGCGCTTGTTGCTCGCGTACTTTTACGTACTCGGCTTTTGTTTTTTCTAAAAAGGCAGGTTTTAGCTCTTTTGATAACAAGCTTGATACTACGCCCACTGCACGGCTGGCGTTATTTACGTACACGACGCCTTTGTCGTACTGTGGCTCTATTTTAACTGCGGTATGCGCTTTTGAGGTGGTTGCCCCACCAATCATGAGCGGCAGCTCAAAACCTCTACGAGTCATTTCTTTGGCTACGTGTACCATTTCGTCAAGCGATGGGGTAATTAAGCCCGAAAGGCCGATTATGTCGGCTTTTTCGTCAATCGCGGTTTGCAGTATTTTTTCGGCAGGTACCATTACACCTAAGTCGATTACTTCGTAGTTATTACATTGCAGTACTACGCCTACAATGTTTTTACCTATGTCGTGCACGTCGCCTTTTACGGTGGCCATAACCACTTTACCGTTAGTGGCGCCTTCTTCTTTTTCGGCTTCTATAAATGGGTCTAGGTAAGCCACTGCGCGCTTCATAACGCGGGCCGATTTAACAACTTGCGGTAAAAACATTTTACCTGCGCCAAATAAATCCCCTACCACGTTCATGCCATCCATGAGTGGCCCTTCAATCACATGAATAGGTTTATCGGCAGCTGCGCGGCATTCTTCTGTGTCTTCATCTATAAAGGTGGTTATACCTTTTACTAGAGCGTGTTCTAGGCGTTTTTCAACAGGCCATGTGCGCCATTCTAAATCTTCTACCCGCTCAGCTTGTGCCATACCTGAATATTTAGGTGCAAGCTCTACTAAACGCTCACCTGCACCGGGGTCGGTGTTAAGTATTACGTCTTCTACGGCTTTACGAAGTTCCTCGGGGATATCGTCGTAAACCGCAAGCTGGCCTGCGTTTACAATACCCATATCCATACCCGCTTTTATTGCGTGGTATAAAAACACCGAGTGAATGGCCTCGCGTACAGGGTTATTACCCCTAAACGAAAACGATACATTAGACACCCCGCCCGACACTTTACAGTGCGGTAAGTTTTGTTTAATGCGGCGTGTGCCTTCAATAAATTCTACGGCGTAGTTGTCGTGCTCTTCTATACCGGTGGCCACGGCAAATATATTAGGGTCGAATATGATGTCTTCCGGCGGGAAGCCAATCTCTTCTACTAATATTTTGTAGCTGCGTGCACATATTTCGTATTTGCGGTCTGCGGTGTCGGCTTGGCCGTCGGTATCAAACGCCATAACAACAGCAGCTGCACCAAAACGTTTAATAATTTTAGCTTGGTGTTTAAACGGCTCCTCCCCTTCTTTAAGCGATATTGAGTTAACAATAGCCTTGCCTTGAATACATTTAAGGCCTGCTTCTATTACTTCCCATTTAGAAGAGTCGACCATAATAGGTACTTTAGAAATATCAGGCTCTGAGGCAATTAAATTTAAAAACTTCACCATGGCCGCTTTTGAGTCCAGCATGGCTTCGTCCATGTTTATATCAATAACTTGGGCGCCGTTTTCTACTTGTTCGCGGGCAACATTCAGGGCGGTTTCGTAATCTTCTTCCATGATTAAGCGTTTAAACATGGCAGAGCCTGTTACGTTGGTACGCTCGCCGACATTGGTAAATACTGCAATTTGTTGGGTCATTGGCGGCTCCTTAATTTAAGTTACAGGCTTCAAGGCCTGATAAACGCATGCGAACATCAAGCTCTGGCAATGCGCGAGGTTTTACCCCTTCAAGCCCTTTAGCAAACGCACGAATATGCGCAGGCGTTGTACCACAGCAACCACCCACAATATTAATAAAGCCCGATTTGCCCCAATCTATAATCTCGGCAGCCATTTCAGGTGCTTCTAGGTCGTACTCACCAAATTCGTTAGGTAAACCGGCATTTGGGTGTACTGAGGTAAATGTTTCGCATACCCGCGAAAGCTCTTCTACGTATTGGCGCAGTAAATCTGGCCCAAGGGCACAGTTAAGGCCAATTGAAATAGGCTTAATATGGCGAATAGAGTTATAAAATGCTTCGGTTGTTTGCCCCGAAAGCGTACGCCCAGAGGCATCGGTGATAGTGCCCGAGATCATTACAGGTAATGTGCGCCCGGCTTGCTCAAACGCTTCTTCTACTGCGAATGAGGCGGCTTTTGCATTTAGGGTGTCAAATATGGTTTCAATAAGTATTAAATCAGCGCCACCTTCCATTAATGCAAGGGTTGACTCTACATACGCAGTAACCAGCTTATCAAACGTTACGTTACGGTAACCTGGGTCGTTTACATCTGGCGAGATAGAACAGGTTTTAGATGTTGGCCCTAAAACCCCCGCTACATAGCGTGGTTTTTCTGGATTTATAGCGGTGAACTCGTCACATATTGCGCGCGCGAGTTTGGCCGACTCAAGGTTTACTTCACGACTTATGCTTGCCATGTCGTAATCTTCCATCGAAATGGTGGTTGAGTTAAAGGTATTGGTTTCAATAATATCTGCACCGGCAGTTAAAAAGCCGCGGTGTATATCGGTTATTAACTCGGGTTTGGTGAGGCTTAATAAATCGTTATTGCCTTTTATTAGCACGTGCCAACCTTTAAAACGCTCGCCTCGGTAGTCTTCTTCTTCAAGTTTATGAGTTTGGATCATAGTACCCATAGCGCCGTCTAAAATTAAAATACGCTCTTTAAGCGCTTCAATTAGTTCGGCTTGTTTGTTGGCGGCTGTATTATTCGGCATAGTTGTTAGTCCTCACATCTTGGCTAACTAAATTAATATCATACGGTGTGGTTTGATACACGTAGTAATTTAACCAGTTCGAAAAAAGTAAAAAAGCATGGCTTTGCCACGTTTTTGACGGTTGCTTGCTTGCATCATCATCGGGAAAATAGTTTTCAGGTTTTGGCGCATCTGGGCTTTTTTGTAAATCACGCTCGTACTCCCCTTTTAGGGTGTCGGCATCGTATTCTGGGTGGCCTGTTATAAATACTTGGCTACCCGATTTGTTTTTTAATAAGTAAGCACCCACTCTTTCAGAGCCTGCTAATACAACAAGATCGTCACACGCATTTATTTTTTTTATATCAATGTGCCCATAACGTGAGTGTGGTACTAAAAAGGTATCGTCAAAACCGCGAGTTAATGCCCCGTGTTTAAAATGGCATTGGTGAGTAAATACGCCACACAGCTTATTGGGTTTTAAGTCGCGCTTTAAATTATAGCTATGGAATAGCGCTGCATGAGCCGCCCAACACGAAAACAACGTAGAGGTAACGTGTTGCTCTGCCCAATCAATAATGACTTTAAGCTCTTCCCAGTAGGCAACATCTTCATACTCTAAATGCGCAAGCGGTGCGCCTGTAACTATAAGCGCATCATAATTGTTATTTTTTACCTCTGAAAAATAGCGATAAAAGG
Organism: Pseudoalteromonas sp. S554; assembly: GCF_005930865.1. Classification (NCBI taxonomy): domain Bacteria; kingdom Pseudomonadati; phylum Pseudomonadota; class Gammaproteobacteria; order Alteromonadales; family Pseudoalteromonadaceae; genus Pseudoalteromonas; species Pseudoalteromonas sp. S554. The sequence goes on from NZ_PNDV01000003.1 coordinate 78,478, forward strand.
TATCTAGGTGTTCTTCTGAGTTATTACTGCTGCGGTGAGTGTCTAGGCGCAGCAGCTCTACGTTTACTTGCAAAGGAGAATTTGCAAGTAAACGAATAAACTGCACTTCGGTTTCTACTTTATTAGGCATTAAGTTTAATATAGCCAAACGCATTGGGCGGATTTCTTGCGTTTTTGCACGGCTTTTTGGCATTACGAATACGTTTTCTTGGCGCAAACGTGCAATGGCTGGAAGCTCATCCTTTACGGTAATTGGCATATTTTTAACTCCTACTCATAAAAACTTGTGCTAATTATGAACTGAAAGCAAAAAATATCAACCTCTAGATGTATAGATGTCTAAATGAAATTTATTCATTATTACTTAAGTATGTGGCAAGCAATGAGTCACCCCCTTAAAAAGAGGCTTAACTCACTGCATTTAAAATAATGAACTAATTATTGCCTACTAATATTAAATTTTGCTGAGGGGGAATTAAATACTCAGCGCCGTTTTTGGTAATTACAGCCATTTCTTCAACCGAAATGGTTTTAAACTCAGTGTTGTTTAAAGGCCAACTAAAAAAGCCATCAAAAGCAAACACCATTCCTTCTTTAAGTTTACGATGAGCAGCAGGCCTTACTTGGGCACTGCGAGAGCCACCTAAATTGGGCCCGGTATCGTGTGCAACATACCCAACTGGATGGCCGGTACTCCATGGCACAGGCTCTGAGTTGTATTTATTCATTAATACGGTTTGAGCTTGATCTACGTCTATACCCCTTACGCCGGGTTTCATTGCATTAAATGCGGCAAAACCGCTATCTCGGGCATTAATCCAATATTGCTGAATGTTGGCTGGTGCAGAGGTTTCCCCTTCTTTAAGTACATAAGCAAAACGCTGAATGTCACTTACCCAGCGATTGTAGAGCTTTACGCCAAAATCAATTTGAATTACGTCGCCAGGCATAATAACTTTATTTGTAGAATGCGAATGCCCGCGGTCAGGGCCTGAATTTACGTTAGGATTTTGATCGGCAGCCCATGCATCGGTTACACCTCGTGCTTTCATTTTAGCTTTTAAAAATTTAGCTACATCGGCATCGGTGGTTTTACCCGGAATAATAGTTTTATAAGCCTCTATTTGCCACGTTGCTGAAAGCATTGCAGCCTCTTTCATTATTTCAACTTCAGCAGGTAACTTAATTGAAAGCCATTGATAAACGACTTCTTCGGAAGATACGAGCTTTGCTGTTTGCTTTGCGCCTAATAAGTTAGCTAATTGCTTGTATTGCGAGTGCGATAACCCATCTGCCTGTGCATTAAGATCAGAGACATTTATTGCTATACGCTCAAAGGGTTGTTTTTTTATAAACTCAGCCGCGTATTTTAACGCAGACACACTGCGTGGCACCGAGATCACTTCTTCATGTATGTTTAGCTCGTCGAGTGCTTTTGCTTCGCTTGAAGGTGAGTAGGCTACCGAATGAAACGCCCCTTTATTAAAATAAAATAAATATGCCGCTGGCGAACCTGCGTTTTCACAGCCAATATGATCAGCCAATGGGTCGTTGTTATTTTCTCTACAAACAATAAGCCAAGCATCTACCTTAGCTGCTTTTAAAGCGTTTGGCAGGAGTTTATTTATTCTTTGTTTTCTTATTTCGGGCCAAGGAGAATCGACTGCGTTAGCTTTGGGGTTTGTGGTAAATAACGTAAGTAAAGCCAACATTGTTATTACTTTTTCTATAGTCATGGGTTTTTCTTATTTTTACTATGGTTTAAATACGTTAGCACACACAAATAAAACTATAAATTTAACGAGATAAAACGATAAAGATATATTCCCACCCGCCATTCGTTGACTGTTTCACCTCTCAACAACTACAATACAACATTAAAATTTTTATTATTATTTGAAGGCTTTCCTCCATGGTTTTACCTGATAAGTTTATTTTCTCGATGAGTCGAGTATCTAAAGTTGTGCCGCCTAAGCGTACAATTTTAAAAGATATTTCGTTGCACTTTTTTCCTGGCGCCAAAATTGGTGTACTTGGTTTAAATGGTTCTGGTAAATCATCATTGCTACGTATTATGGCCGGTGTTGACCAAGACTTTGAAGGTGAGGCACGTCCTCAGCCTGGTACTAAAATTGGTTACTTACCACAAGAGCCAGTACTAGACGAAAGCAAAACAGTACGAGAAATAGTTGAAGAAGCTGTTGGCGAGGTAAAACACGCCCTTAATCGCCTTGATGAGGTGTACAATGAGTACGCAATGGAAGGTGCTGACTTTGACGCACTGGCTAAAGAACAAGGTGAATTAGAAGCAGTTATTCAAGCGCACGATGGCCATAATATCGATAACGTACTAGAGCGCGCTGCTGATGCACTTCGCTTACCTGAGTGGGATGCTAAAATTGAGCACCTTTCAGGTGGTGAACGCCGCCGTGTTGCTATTTGTCGTTTGTTACTAGAAAAACCAGACATGCTTATTCTTGATGAACCAACTAACCACTTGGATGCTGAGTCGGTTGCATGGCTTGAGCGCTTCTTACATGACTACGAAGGCACTGTTGTGGCAGTAACGCATGACCGTTACTTCCTTGATAATGTTGCTGGCTGGATATTAGAGCTTGACCGTGGTGAAGGTATTCCATGGGAAGGTAACTACTCTTCTTGGCTTGAACAAAAAGACGCGCGCTTACAGCAAGAACAAAAATCTGAAAAAGCACGTCAAAAATCAATTGCGCAAGAACTTGAATGGGTGCGTTCAAACCCTAAAGGTCGTCAGGCTAAGTCTAAAGCGCGTATGGCGCAGTTTAGCGAGCTACAACAATCAGATTACCAAAAACGTAACGAAACAAACGAGCTATTTATTCCACCTGGCCCACGTTTGGGCGACCAAGTATTAGAAGTGACTAACTTACGTAAAAGCTTTGGCGACCGCGTATTAATAGACGACTTAAGCTTTACAATGCCTAAAGGCGCTATTGTAGGCATTATTGGTGCCAACGGCGCGGGTAAATCTACACTATTTAAAATGTTAAGTGGCGAAGAGCAGCCAGATAGCGGTAGTGTTAACGTTGGTGAAACCGTACAACTAGCAACGGTTGATCAGTTCCGCGACGATATGGACGAAAGCAAAACAGTTTTTCAAGAAATATCTGACGGACAAGACGTTTTAAAAATAGGTAACTTTGAATTCCCAAGCCGTGCTTACGTTAGCCGTTTTAACTTTAAAGGTAACGATCAGCAAAAGTTTGTAAAAGACTTATCGGGCGGTGAGCGTAACCGTTTACACCTTGCTAAATTATTAAAAGCCGGTGGCAACGTAGTGCTACTGGATGAGCCAACCAATGATCTAGACGTTGAAACATTACGTGCACTTGAGAATGCTATTTTAGAATTCCCAGGCTGTGTAATGTGTATATCGCATGACCGTTGGTTCCTTGACCGTATTGCCACACACATTTTAGATTACCGCGACGAAGGGCAAATTAACTTTTTCGATGGTAACTATACTGAATACGAAGAGTGGCTCAAAAAGACCTACGGCGCAGAAGCTGCACAACCTAAGCGTATAAAATACAAAAAAATTGGTTAATAGCTGAATTAACTGAAATACCTTTAAAACCCTGCTTTTCGCAGGGTTTTTTATGCCTTAAATAAACTATGTGTGTTTGTAGCTAGCAACTGTGTAATTTAAAGCTATGCTTATACCAATTTTATTTAAAAATATTATGCATTTGATTGATGTTGAATCACTCGCTAACTAAATAAAAAATTATTCACTTAGAACAACCATATGCCGTAATTTTAGTGATTATTAATGAGTTGTTTTATTCGCACTATTACTGAACACTAATTTAATGCTATTGATATTACTAAAAAAACAATAAGGCAGAGTCATGCAAGAACGTCGTCAATTTTCACGTATTTTATTTTCAACCGATGCGCACATAATTTTTCAAGAAAATGAGTACCCATGTACCTTGCTTGATATTTCATTGCACGGCGCTTTAGTCAGTAAATGTGATGTGTTAAATGATCAAATAGAAAATGATGCAATACTGCGTTTTATTTTACCCGACAGCGAAATTGAAATAAAAATGGAGACAACGATTTGCCATATAGAAGCCAATCACATTGGTTTAAAGTGTAAGCATATTGATATTGATAGTATTTCCTATCTAAAACGACTGATAGAGCTAAACTTAGCGGACGATGAGTTACTTCATCGTGAATTAGCGATGCTTATTCACGACTCACAATAGACTCTTTAAGGTGAGTTGATTACCATAAGGCAAACTTTATAGCCTATGTGAACATGAACTTAAATCCTCATTTACCGTTAGTGTACCATCCAAACTACTCGTTTAGTTTTGATCCTAAGCATCGTTTTGCAATGAGTAAGTTTGCAAATTTATACGCACACGTTAAAAAACTAGGCTTAATTGGCAATAACCTCACACAGCCTATTTTAGGCTCTCCCGAGCCTTTAGAGCGAGTACATTGCGACAACTATATTCACGATTTATGGAACAACCGCTTAGACGATAAAGCCATGCGCCGCATAGGATTACCTTGGTCACCCCAGTTAATGGCGCGCACTTTTACTGCACCGCAAGGTACATTACAAACCGCACGTTTAGCGCTAAAACACGGCATAGCCTGTCACCTAGCAGGAGGCACGCATCATGCGCACTTTGATTTTGGCTCAGGATATTGCATGGTGAACGACTTAGCCTTTACCACCCAAACCTTGATTGATAGCGGTGAAGTAACCAATGTGCTTATTTTTGATTTAGACGTACATCAAGGTGATGGCACCGCCGCTATGCTTGCACATCAGCCCTATGCCTATACCTGTTCAATACACTGTGAAAAAAATTTCCCGTTTAGGAAATCGGCTAGCGATTTAGATATTGGCTTAGCAAATCATATGCAAGATGCCGAATACTTAGCCATTGTTGACGATACCTTAAGCTACTTACTTAAAGAACTGAACCCAAGCTTAGTACTGTACGATGCCGGTGTAGATATTTGGCAAAACGATGGCTTAGGTAAATTAGATATAAGTTGGGATGGGATAGCTAAACGCGATCATTTGGTTTTAAAACGTTGCCTTGAGCACAACATACCAGTGGCAACAGTTATTGGTGGTGGTTACGATAAAGATCATCTTCGCCTTGCACAGCGCCATGGCATTGTAGTTGAACAAGCGGCACGCTTTTAATATGAAATAAAAACTTAATATTGTCGTTCTTATTTGCTAACTAGAATAAAAACGACACCACAATGAAACACATTTTTATAGTTATAACACTTACCATTTTTAGTTTTGCGGTATTTGCAGAGCAACCTATTCAAGACTCAAACCATCCTGAACTCCCCCCCTTAACATTAAACATGGCCGATGGTACAAGTATAAAAACACAAAACCTATTAGGCGAACCTTATATTCTGCACTTTTGGGCTACATGGTGTCCTTATTGCAAAAAGTTACAACCCGCCCTTCAAAAAATACACGACATAGGCTTAAACGTAATAGCGGTAAGTTTTAAAGAAGATGACAACGCCTCCCCCGCAAAAGCATTAACCAATAGGGGTTATACATTTAAAACCGCAATACAAGCAGATAAAATTGCGACACAACTAGGAGTACACGGCACACCCACTACGTTATTTATAAATGAAAAAGGGCATGTTGTTTGGGTGACCAATTCATCAAACCCAGATAATGCAAATATACATTTGAAAGCCCGCACTCTACTAAACTCAATTAAAGCTAAATAGCTTAATAATTAAGGGAGTTAATGCGTATTAAAATATGAGTTATATAAACTTTATACTACAATTTAAGCTCATAAATTAATTGGGGTTATTATGCGTTTACTATTTACTTTATTATTGCTTTTGCTAAGTACTACAGCGTTTGCTGAAGAAGAAAAAGTAGAACTTCCACCATTAGATCCTAGCTACAATGCAGTTCACCCAATGGCACTTGTGAATAGAGGGTCTTCTATTTTTGCTATTAATCTTCCTTCTTATAGATCGCCACATGACTTGCAAGTTGTCTACGAAGTTAAAAATTCAAACGTTGCTTTTTTAAACTTTGCGAAAAATGCCGACATGATCACTATTAAGCCGCAAAAGTTTAATATTCAACATTTAATGCGCGGGGATGAAATAACAATTACAGCCGACATTTACGAAGGTGATTACCGCCAAGGTGGCACTTTAATTTATGAAGCTAAACAACTTGAGCTTGATAAGCAACTGTACGCCAGAGAACTCAATGAGCTAAGCGAATCTTCACAATGGCATGAGTACGATATGATTGAGCTAAATGGTACAGAGCGTATTTATGTACATAAAATTCAAAAAGCACCAAGCTTTAACCACCTAATTTTTGTGGACCTGGTTAATGCCTGTATGCAGAAAATTCGCACATCAAAACGAGTTCCTCCTGAAAACGAACTTACTTATAAATTTATAAACTGCGGAACCTTAAAGCCTCTTTTTTACGATGGCGAAAGTTTACTTAAATAAAATAACTATGCCTAGGTATGATTGATAGGTACGAAGTTAATAAGAAAAAATGAAAGAAAAGGTATTTAAAACTGTTACATATACTGTTGATTAGTAGCTATAGGGAACAAAACTTAGCTTTAGGGCAGCAAAATAAAAACGGCTTAAACTCAATATAATTGAATTTAAGCCGTTTACACACTAATAATATCTTCACACACAATATAAA
>NZ_PNDV01000030.1:0-7212 GCF_005930865.1 Pseudoalteromonas sp. S554
GTTATTTTCTTCTAATGGGTATCTTTGAGCATCTCAATATGAAACAGACTACTATGATAATTTAAACGAGTCAGGTAAAGTGGCCTGACTTAAACAAACTGGTCTCCGATGAACTCGGGGCGATTCAAACCTTGCCTAGCCTAGAAAACGTTAAATTAAGTACTTCAAATGCTCTTGAAACAACCGGAGATAATCAGGGCGATACCTCTAGTAGCCTTAACCAAAAAATGGGGCGAAATAAAATGGGTATGATGACCAAGAAAAAAAACTGCATGGGTAGAATGTGTAAAATGATGATGAAAAACAAATCAATGATGGGGACCAAACCTTTACCAGAAAAACAAGGATCGTTATCTACCAAGACTGATGTTTTACCTGGCTATCAAGATGCACCACACCTATATCACCTTGGTGAAACCGACTTTTTTCTAGATTATGTATCTGAACTTGAACTGACTTCCGGGCAGGTTGAACAATTGTTTAACATAAAGCAGCAATGGGGAATTACCCAACGAGAAAAAGTTACTCTGCGTGAACAACTCGAAAAGCGTTTGTGGAAAGAGACCGCTTCAGGAATCCCTAATTTAAATAAGGTTAGAGATACTCTTTCAGAAATAGCATCTGTCAATTCAACACTACGATTATCATTTATCGAGATGGTCGGTCAATCTGTAGACGTTTTATTGCCGCAACAAGTGGAACTTATTAAAAAAATAAATATATCAAAAGAATTTGATAGTAAGGAATAGGTCTATAATGAATTTCTTTATTAATAAAACAGTTATTACTCTATCACTTTGGGTTACCTTATATTTTTATTGCACTGCATCATTTGCTCAGCAAGGGAAAGATGAACATGCGAGTCATCATCCAAAGAATTCACAAATTTCACCAACTCAAAAAAATATTGTCGTAGCTAATAATGACGGTGTGAGTAACTTATCTGTTGATAGTGTTGGCCAAACACAAACCTCTGGTATGTCTAAAGGCCCAGGAATGGGTAAAAAGATGAACGGAATGATGGAGCAAATGGGAGCACCTAAGCCTAAAGATCTCTACCCCACATTAATGCGCCTATCGAAACTTCCTCCTCACTTGGCCGATGAAGTACTTCAAAAAGCCATAAATAGAATGCAAAAAGGTAATCAAATAATGGTAGACGGCTTTATGTCGTTAGCTAATGCCGATGGTCAGCAAAACTATTCTGAAATGCAATCTTCTATAGAAAAAATAGAGCAAGGTTTAAGTCAATACAATAGTGGTTTAGCTACTAAAAGGGCGATAGCAGAAGGGCAGGAACCAAGGCGAGTGGCTCTTCAATGGTTTAAAAGTCAAATGAATCTCTTACCAACAGTGCCTAAAAGCGAGCAATCAAATATATTCGGAATAAGCATACTTCACTTTGGTGTTATGACCATTTTATTTCTATTTGCGTTTGTTTTTATTTGGGTATACGCCTTTAAAATGAAAAGAGCATCTGCGCTGTTAGAAGAATTAAAGATAGCTCCAGTCAAGGAGCCGCAAGTGATAGACAATGAAAATAAGAAAGAAGTTTCTGAAAATATAAACACTAGCCCCACGTTTGATGAGTCTAGTGAGTTGAATGGAGCATTGGTTGCTAGTAATGAATCTACTGATTTTACTTCAAAGAAAAAGGGCGTGTTCAAAGGTACTGTATATGTCATCGGAATATTTAATGAAACACATGATGTAAAAACAATTAGATTGGCTTCTTTAGCAGGGGAACCGCTGCCATTCAATTATGAGCCAGGCCAATTTGTTACTTTCTATCTCAATATCCCTGAACAGCCCAAAGTAGTCAAACGCTCATATACCATTGCCTCGTCACCCACTCAGAGAGATTATTTTGAAGTAACAATAAAGAGAGAGGAGCAAGGCTTAGTCTCTCGTTTCATGCACGACAACGTTTGCATAGGAGATGCGCTTGAAATAAAAGCACCTAATGGTAAGTTCTACTTCAACGGAAATAATGAAGAGAATATTGTATTAGTATCTGGTGGTGTTGGGATTACCCCCATGATGAGTGCCGTTAGATATTTAACCTCTACCTGTTGGAAAGGAAATATCTATTTTCTTTTTTGTGCAAGAACATCAAATGACTTTATTTTCGAACGAGAATTAAGGTATTTACAATCTCGTCATAAAAACTTACATGTCTTAGTGAGCATGACACGAGTTGAAGGAACTGCTTGGATGGGACCTCAAGGTAGATTTACTTCTCAATTGGTAAACGATTTTGTTCCAGAACTATCGGAAAAAACTGCTCACATTTGTGGGCCTCCACCGATGATGGATGCTATGAAAAACATGCTTATTGAGTTAGGTATGATGCCTCAAAGAGTGAAAATAGAAGCTTTTGGTGGTAGTAGCCCTGTGAAGAAAGAAAATAAACCACAAAGTCCTATCATGGGGAATATAGATAAAAATACCAGTATCAAAGCTGAAGCTATTAATAATGGTTTTGAAGTGTCCTTTACTCAGTCAAATAAACATGCAAAAGCAGCAGAAGGAGAAAGCATTCTTGATGTTGCAGAAAATTTAGATGTTGATATTGATAGCTCTTGCAGAGCAGGAAGCTGTGGCTCATGTAAAGTCAAGTTACTCGAAGGGCAAGTAGAAATGGATGTGGATGATGGCCTAGAGGTTGATGATAAAGAAAATGGTTACGTATTAGCTTGTCAATCAATACCCAAAACCCCTGTAAAGGTGGAGATATAAAGTTATGGCAAATCAAGAACGGAGAATTGTCGCCAGTTTAGTGTTGCTGATGATCGTGCTATGGGGTGGATTTGTTTGGCACAGTTCACCACGTTTTCCTGGCAGTTTTAGTGGAAGTATGCTCGGAATAATAGCCGCCTTTTTGTTGTTTTTTCCTTTAATTTACTTAGTGATCAAGAGAAATAAATCAATAAAAACCTGGGTGACCAAGAAGGTTCCTATGTCAACATTATTGGTTTGGCATATTTATGCTGGGGTGTTAGGACCAATCATAGGATTACTACATAGTGCTCACCGTTTTGATAGTTTACTTGGTATTCTATTGGTGCTCTTAATGATGCTAGTTGCGATTAGTGGTTTCATTGGACGATATATACTTAGCTTAATATCGTCAAAATTAAAAGATAAGAAAAAACTAAAAGAAGAATTAAAAAATGAATTAAAAGATGAACAAATTGAATTGCATGACCGATTTTGTTCGAAACATATTAACGCTATGCCAAGTGATTTAAACTCACACTCTCCATCACTCTTTTCAACTAGTCTTGGCTTAGGTCGAACTAGCAATGAGAGAAGAATTTTGCGATTGGTCGATGCAATATCAGATATTGAATACAGCATTCGTATTCATGATACAGCAAAGCTTTGGTTCAAACGGTGGTTAAAATTTCATATATCTATTTCCATGATCTTATATGTGCTCATAATTTTTCATATTACTGCTGAAATTTATTTTGGTTTGAGGTGGTTATGATCAAATATATTTTTGGTGGAATTATAGCAGTGATTATAGCTGCGTTGGTAAGTCACTATTACCATTCGAGTGAGTTACCCGATATAAATTGGGAAATGACCGTTATCCCTGGAGATTTAAGTGAAGCCCATTCCTTTTTAGAAGATGATTGTCAAAGTTGTCATACGCCAATAACGGGGGTTACTCGTGAAAATTGTGTTGTTTGTCATGCCAATGATACTCAAATAATCCAGCGTCAGCCTACTTTGTTTCATGTCGATATAGCTGAATGTAATTCATGTCATATGGAGCATCAAGGAAAAGCAGCACGCATATCTACAATGGATCATGAGGCACTCTCTGATATAGGTTTACGCATGTTACCTGAAGATAATACCCCGTTTGATCAAGGCACGGCTGTGCAAAAGCTTTTCAAAGAAATGTTATCGGATAATCGAAAAGTGGATCCGCTACTTATTAATCCGCATGTTAGTACAAAAGAAGCGTTGCTTAATTGCGCTACTTGTCATGCTAACGATGATAGGCATTTTGGGTTGTTTTCAGATGATTGTGTACAATGTCATAGCACTGAACAGTGGTCTCTATCTTCATTTGTTCATCCATCAAACAAGTCAAACGACTGTAATCAATGCCATGAGGCACCACCTAGCCACTATATGAAACATTTTAAAAAGATATCTGCAAAGGTTGCAGGGGAGCACAAAGCACCTGTAGAAGAATGTTTTGCTTGTCATCAAAATACCTCCTGGAATGACATTAAAAAAGCTGGCTGGTATAAACACCATTAATCTTTGGAGTATGAAGTATGTTGCATAACGGTATTGCAATTTTCTTTTCATTAGTTGTAGTTATAGTTTTGTTTAATAAACGGTTTCGCTTATCGCAACAATGGAGGGCGACCGTAACTCCTTTAGCTTCAATCATTGGCAGTGGATTTTTAATTGTTGCACCACTACTGCATGCCACTATGGGAAAGTGGGCATTAGCTGGAATTGTAGTTTTATCACTGTTTTCATTAGCTTTGGGAGCTATTATTCGCTTCAACATACTTCATGCTGAGCAATATTTAGTTGAAAACCCTAATGGATCTATTGCAAAGCTAGAACAGGTTGGTCAATGGTTTCTTGGAGGGGCATATGCAATATCTGTCGCTTTTTATATCAGCCTGTTTTCTGCATTTGTTTTTGACCGCCTTGGTATTGAAAATTTGTATATTGTAAGGGTTGCCACAACTGCGGTATTACTTTCGATAATGGCTGTAGCTTGGATTAGAGGTGCGAAGGGTTTAGAAGCTATAGAGCTTTATGCTGTGACCATCAAACTTTCTATTATAGTTGGTGTATTGGTTGCTTTGTTTACTTATGACATATCGACAGGTAAGGCTTGGTTTGAACATTCAGCTGCTCAGAGTTTAAGTAAATTTGAAATAATTAGCATGCTGGCTGGAATGCTGATGGTTACACAAGGGTTCGAAACAACTCGTTTTATGGGGGCAGAATATTCAGCAGCTCAACGTATAAAGGCAGTCAAATATTCACAAGGGATCGCAATTGTACTGTATGTCATTTTTATAGGGTTAACCTGTCCAATATTTTTAGAATTTCCTATTGTTGAATTAAATGAAACTACGATTAGCCATACATTAGGCAAAGCTGTTTGGGTCTTACCTATTCTGCTTTTAATTGCTGCAACAGCAAGCCAACTAAGTGCTGCACTAGCCGATACAATAGGTGGTGGAGGTCTAGTTAGAGAGCTTCTCAAATCTAAAATTTCAACTAATATGGGATATATGTTAGTGGTCATTTTAGCAATTATTTTGGTCTGGACTTCGAATGTTTTTGAAATAATTAATTTCGCTTCTAAAGGGTTTGCTCTTTATTATTTAGTCCAGACGCTAATTACAACAATGCTATTGCTTAAATACAAGAATAAAACAGGGAGAGTATGGCTAAAAATCATTGGGAGCGCGTTTATAGCTGCTTCTCTCGTATTTGTAATTCTCTGGTCTGTACCTGCGCCACATGGTTAATTGGATGATGAAAGATAGTAACCATAATTATTTTAAGGGATTGTTCGAATGCTTGATTTCAATCAATATTATCAGAGCAAATATGCTATAAGTTTATAGTGAAGTAACATACTAGCGAGGATAGAACTGTCCATGGGACAACGTTTGAATTGGCTATTTTATATTTTGATATATTTGTCTTTAAATGGACAAGTATTTGCTACAGCTATTCATTTGTGTTCTGAAATGGCCATCACCTCTAATGCACTATCATCTCTAAACAAAACTGTTAATATCCATGATCATCATCATGATAGTGAGCACCAAGAAAAAGCTGAAATACCTGAAAGTAAGCATGCTAATCATGATTCAAAAACAATGGATAACTGCCATTGTATAGATTGTGATTGTATGCAAGATTATACAGGGGAGGCAAACTCTTCATTAGTTCAAGATATTAATATATCAGGTTTTCTACCTGTAATTTCGAAGGTTACTAAAAGCTTAATTCAAAACTTTATATCGCAAACTCGATCTAATCCTTATCGCCCTCCAATATTCGCTTAATAGGGATCAGTGTGCCTATTTTTAGGTAACTGACTTCCATTAATTCAAAAAAGTTTAGAGCACCATGAAAACTATGATGGGTTTGCGTAAAAGTAAAGTGTGTTCTTTTTGCTCTATAACTAATTCTTATTTTTAAATTAAATCAGTGTGATGAATAACTCACGCCAACACAAAATATTAAGGTGATACCATGAAAAAGGTACTTCTCCAATCGGCAGTTGCAGCAGCCATTTCAATGTCTTTGATGACAACTGCTACCGCACAAGAAAGTTCTGCTTTAGATATTGGTCGTTTAGCATTGGCTGGTTACGGTGACGTAACTTATGCATACCAGCCAAATATGAAAGATGAAGAAGGCAATGATACTCAAAATAATGTAGTTGCACGGTTTGTTCCTATTTTCTTATTCCAATTATCTGAAAAAATCCATATTGAAGCAGAGTTAGAATTTAGCACTAATGCGGAAGGGGAAACTGAAACAGAACTTGAATATGCAAATATGCATTATTTCTTTAATGATAATACCATTATTACTGCGGGTAAGTTTTTACTACCTTTTGGGCAGTTTGCTGCCAACATTCATCCTAGTTGGATTAATAAGGCCGCAAGTAATCCTGGTATCTATGGTGGACATGGAGGTAATGGTTCTTTAGCTGGCGTTACCTATATCATGAATGATACTGGTGTTAACGTTTCAAATACTTGGGACCTCGGTGATGCAGGGCGAATATTTACCGACTTTTATGCAGTAAGTGGTCCCCGGCAGGAAGCCGGTGACCATGGTGGCGGTGTAGAAATAGAATCTAAAAAAGGTGACAACAACGACTCGATGGCATTAGGGGGAAGAATCGCTTATGCGTTTTTACCTGAATGGGAGATAGGGATGTCTTATTATAGTGGGGCGTATAGTGACGATGGAGATCTAAATTATAGCGCATATAACATAGACTTTAACTGGATTGGAAGTTACTCCAGTGTTCGAGGGGAAATTTTTGGTTCTACAGCGGAAACAGAAGGTGAAGATGTAGTGGTACAGTGATTTTGGCCACCCATTAAGAAAGAAATGTTATGCTAATAAGCATACAAATTTGGGTGAAAAAATGACGAAATTAAAAAGCGCAACGTATTCTTCTTCAAGAAACTT
>NZ_PNDV01000031.1:0-25780 GCF_005930865.1 Pseudoalteromonas sp. S554
TTCTCTGTGGTGATAATAATTTTTTACTTTACCATTTAGGTTAAAAATAAAACTGCAAGGCAATTTTGACCACCGAGAACACAGAGGCGCTGCGCGCTACACAGAGGAGAGCGTAATACAATGAGTTGGTTTTAAAATCACTTCTCCTGTACTTCTCTTTGTCTTCTCTGTGGTGATAATAGTGTTTTAGCTCGACTAGCCCTTCGGGCACGTTCCAGTTCGTTACAAAACTTACTCAATTAGGAGTACAGCTTCTTATGATTTTACAAAGCAATTAACAATGTAAAAGCGTTGCTTTTAAACGCCAGCAAGCTGCGCGTCTACGAATAGCCCTTCGGGCACGCTTCACGTTCCAGTTCGTCGCAGAGCTCCTCTCGCTCCAGCTTGAAAGCAAAACTATTTGCTTATCTAGCCCTTCGGGCACGCTTCCGCCCCTAGGTTGCAGTTCCTACTTACTGATAAATTAACTATTTTTTAATAATTACCGAGCCAGTGGGCTAGTTGCCTACAAAACCTTTAACTAAATTCAATATCTGTATTATCTACGCTCATTTCTACCTGCTTATTAAGCAAGTTAATTAACAAAATGCTGCGCAGATCGCCGTCGGGCTCTTTGTATATTGCGTCTATATTTTTAAACGAGTGGTTACTCACTCTTACTGCATCGCCTTGTTTAGGTAATTGCGATTCAACAGTATGCGACTTGTGATTATTTAAATACTCAATTATTGCTAATGGTACAACTTGGAAATTAGCCCCATATGTTACAAAGCTACCTATACCGCGAGTATTTTTTACAGCGGCAAATGGCCCACTTTTTGAGTCTAGGCAAACAAATAAGTAATTTGGAAATAAGGCGACTTGTTTGACGGTACGACGACCTTTAACCAGCTTTTCGGTGGTTAATATGGGGTAAAAAGCTTTAATTCCTTGATTATTCAAGTTGGCTTTTGCCCGCTCTTCTTGGCGCGGCTTACACATAACTAAATACCAACTTTCCATGGCAACCTTACTACCTACTAAATTGCAATAAACACAAGATTAAACTAAATCGAGCGCTATTATAGCCAGCGCATAATGCCTATGTAAATAAGCCTGATAAGTTATTGGTTACTTACATAACCAATATTCATTGTTATTGTTTACGTAACAATTACTTAACCAAAGTGAAATTTATGATTGCCTTATTGTCACCGCTCACTTTTCATTCTAACAATGTATTGATTTTATATTTTGCAAATTACAAAAATATTATCTACCTTAGGTAATTAACAAGTTTTTTCGAGTAAATGTATATGGATATACTTCACCATGGCGCGGTTAATGGTGTTACAGGCTCATGCCATGAGCTTTTAATTAATGAGCAAACAAGTGTGCTTATTGATTGCGGATTATTTCAAGGGGAGGACTCAAAAGAAGACTTATCAATAGAATTTGATATTAGCCACGTTATAGCGCTTATTGTTACGCATTGCCATATTGATCATGTGGGCCGAATTCCCTATTTATTTGCCGCGGGTTTTAAAGGGCCAATATATACCTCGCAAGCTTCAGCAAGTTTATTGCCGCTAGTAATAGAAGATGCGCTAAAAGTGGGCGTAACACGCGACCCTAAAATTATAAATGCCTGCCTAAAACTACTAAAACGCCGTGTTGTACCCGTTGATTTTAAAACGTGGTTTGATTTGCCATGCAATGGACAGCAAAAAGCTAAAGCACGACTTCAGCGAGCTGGGCACATTTTAGGTTCAGCCTATGTTGAAATTGACGTTAAAACGAATAAACATAGCAATAAACTAAGTAGCATTCATCGCATTGTATTTTCGGGTGATTTGGGCGCTCCATACACGCCATTACTCCCCTCACCTAAAGCGCCTTATAAAGCCGACACTTTAGTGATTGAATCCACCTATGGTGATAAAAACCATCAAGGGCGTAAACAGCGTACCCAAACACTTAAAAAAGTAATAGAGCGCGCGGTTGCAGATAATGGCGTGGTGCTAGTGCCTGCATTTAGTATTGGCCGAACCCAAGAGCTCCTTTATGAACTAGAACAACTTATACATAGCTCTGGTAAGCATTCTAAATGGCGAGAAATACACGTAATACTCGACTCCCCCATGGCGGCAAACTTTACTGCTCAATATAGAAAGTTTAAGCACTTGTGGGATAACGAAGCAAAACAAAAAGTAGCCAAAGGCCGTCACCCTCTTGATTTTAAAAACCTAACCACGGTTGATTCGCACAAAGAGCATATGACCATTATTAATTACTTAAGTACGCGCCAAACGCCTGCTATTATTTTAGCCGCCAGCGGTATGTGTACTGGTGGCCGAATAGTTAATTACCTAGAGCGATTTTTAGGTGATGCAACCGCCGATGTTTTATTTGTGGGCTACCAAGGGAGAGGCACGCTAGGCCGCGATATTCAACAATACGGCCCACGTAATGGTTATGTATTCATAAACAATACACGCGTTACCATTAATGCCAAAGTACACACTATTAGCGGCTATAGTGCGCATGCCGATCAAAACGGGTTAATTAAGTTTGTAACGGGTATGCGTAAAAAGCCAAGCCATATAAAAATTGTGCATGGCGATGATGATGCAAAAGCTGCATTGGCAAATAAGTATAAAGAGGTGTTGGGGGAAAGCGTTAAAGTTGAGATAGGAAATTAGCTTTAACGCGCCAGCAAGCAAGGCGCCTACATAAAAATATACATTTAAACTCTCTGCAGGCGCAATTTTTTAAAACATGTTTGTTTGTTACTGTTGCAACTCTAAATAAATTGTTTTTTAACTATTACAAAGAAGATTATAAACAGATTTTTCATGTTGTATGTTTTGATCTTTTAGCCAAGCATCTAGATCATTTACTTCAGACCAATTTGTCATAAATATAAAGTCGAGATTAGCATTGGTTGCAGCTTCAAAGTCATATTTACTATCGCCAATAAAAAGAGCTGGGAGCTTAATATTAGCATTAGCTATTTCACGAGCCAATATCTCATCTTTGGTGTCAGGACTGCCAAATATACCGCCATCGTAAAGTGAATCTATCCCCCGCTTGGAAAAAACATCTCTAAGTTCATGTTGCGCACCACCAGATACTATTAACCAGTTTGCATTTCCAGTTTGCTTCTTAAGTAGTTCCAACCCTTCTACGATCTTACAGCTCAACAAACCAACTTCAACCTCTCTAGCATAAGTATCAAGTAACTCTGTTAGTGTTGGCCCTTTAATACCTTTACATTGCTGTATAAACCACTCAAATTTTTTATAACGAGATATACCGCCTCGAGCTACATGATAATCCACTAAACTTTGCGCTTTTTCTTCTCCATATGGAAGTGCCGCTTTATAAAAAGCGGTTGTTTTAACTTTATTAGAGTCAAGCACAACACCATCGCAATCAAAAATAATTGTTTTATAGTCTGTTATTTTCATAGCTCGGCTAGCCCATTATTAGCTATCGCTTCAGCGATAACAAAGTCTTCTGGCCAATCAATATCATGTGCAATAATTTTATCCATTGCATATAAATAAGGGTTATTACCAATTCGATCATTTAATGTTAAGTAGTTAGCTGCGCTATTTAAAAATACAGCACTATTAATTTCGTATATTGGTTCGATCGTCTGAGTGCGAGGCCACTTCTCTTTACTACGATCATAATTAATAGGACCATTTTTGTTCCATAAAAAACCATGGATTAAAGATGTTGTCATTAATGAATCAAAACCAGTTTCTAACTTTTCAAAGTAATCTTTTATAATAAGTTCGTACTGCGCACTATTTATGAAAGGTGACGTTACATGGGTCCATAATATATGACCTTCAGGAACCAAACTTAATGCGTGCGCGACTAACTCATCTGTACTCGTGGAGCTACTGCAAAGAGCATCATCGCGTTTATGTATTACAAGCCTCTCATTTTTTATAGTGGCCGCATAATCTAAAATTTCGTTATCGTTTGTTGATAAAATAACTTTATCAATTGCGGCACACCCTAGTAACTGTTTTAATTTAAGTTCTACTAAACCATTTTCAAACTTATTAAATGGTTTAATATTTTTCTTAGGAACGCGTTCGCTCCCTTTTCTACAGGGTAAAAAAGCAAATACAGCCATGTCAGTTACTCCATTAAACCATAAATACTTTGTGATTTAATTTCATAGCGCGTTGGCGTGACCGAAAGCAGTTCTAGAGCATGTTCTTGAGATGCATATAACTTAAGGAGTTTATTCATTTCAGAATTACGTGGATCATCAGCACTGTAACCATCAAAGCCAGCCATTAATAATTTAGATGCTTTACCTGCAGTAATTGCTGATAGTGCATAGCAAATAACTAAAGACGTTGGTAATACGCTTGATTGGCTGCCAAAGCTAAATGTATCGCTTTCTATTGATAATCCATAATCGAGTAACTTTTTATCTTTCAGCGCATCTAATACATCATCAGGTAGCATTGATGCAGGTGTAATTAAAGGCTGTGGTAATTGAGCATGTGCACTACAATCTGCTAGCAATCTAACTGGATGACATGCCACCCTAAAAGCAATTAATGATTGAGCAATAGAAGATTGCGTGTTCAAAGCAATCACAACAGGATTATTTTTGGTTATATAACTTTCAAGTACGGTTCTGTGTTCTGCAACACCAGGCCCTGTACCAAGTAATAAAACCTCTTTCCCTTCAAATATATCAGTAGGATTCCATGAGCCTCTTGGCTCTCCGATATAAAATTCACGAGTTGAATCTAATGTATCGAGCTTAAATTTTTTCCCGCCTTCAAGTTTTAAATGCTCAATTGCAGCTAAAATATCTTCTTCACTATAGCGAGAGTCACCCATCATTTCTTGAATGTAGGTTGGGTGGATCCCATATTTACCTGCTAAATAATAATATGGATTTGATCCCCAACTGCATTGATTTTTTAAAGGTTGAAAAAAGCTACGAATTACACTCATTAAAGGCACCATATTGATATTTATTGATTTTAAGTCTGCAACTTCAATAACTAACTCTTCTGTTCTTGCATTACCTGGGCCACGTCCCATACCTGTTACAGTCGCATCTAACCATGTAACACCATCGTTGACCGCCTGTAATGTATTTTGTAAGGCAAGCCCCATATTATCATGGGTATGAATTCCCATAGGACCTTCCCAATGCTTACGTAACCAACTAATGATTTTAGACGTTTGCAGTGGATTCATACTTCCCATACTGTCGGCAAAATACAATGAATCGATAGGGTATTTACTTGCTTCTAGAGATAACGCTTCAACTTCTTCTCGTGAGCGCTCAGCTACCTGCATTAGATTAAAACCAACAATGTATCCTCGCTCTTTTAGCCAATTACAAGCGGGTAAAGCGTTAACAAACTCGTGGACATGACATGCAATCCTTACCACATCCACAGGTGAATCAGCTGCTTTTACAGGAAAAAGTGTACTTAAAACACTTTCAAGAGGTGTTTCTCCGACTAACTCTGAGCCATTAATCATTACGGCAACACTTAATTGCTCAGGAACGACTAATGAGTTAATAAAATTATCCGTTGTATAAGCGCTTGCACCTTTAAAACCTTTATTAATTAGTGAACGTAGACCTAGCTCAACAATATCAACACCTGCGGCTTGCATAGCCTCTAAATATTGATTAATTAAATCGGTAGGAAAATCCCAACTGTTATAATAACCTCCATCACGTAGTGTGCAGTCCAATACTTTAATGCTTTTATTATCTTCGAACATTTCAAAGATTCCTTAATATTTAGTTGGCAAATAAATGCTTATTTATAATGTTACGCAATGCGAGTGAAAAACGTGATAATGCAATGCGCTTATGTCTTTTTAATTCTAAGAAAGTGTAAAATTACACTGCAATATTACGAGCAAAATCTAAAGCTTTAATAACAATTTGTTGAGCATTTTGAAGCGAACTAGACTCTGCATAACAACGCAGTTCAGGTGCATTTCCTGAAGGCCTTAAATGCACGATATCATTATTATTAAGTGTGACTCTTAGCCCATCAGTAACATCCACTTTTTGATGTGGCTCTAAATTATACAAAGCTGTCAATAATGAAACGTCATTACTTAACTTAGTCAGTAAAGCCTTACTTTTGGAGGTAGGAAACTCTTTTATTCGATTACTTGCAACAAAGCTTTGAGGTAACTCATCAAGCATATGACTTATACTTTTGGGCTGTGCTAATACAATGAGAGCAGGGAGCAATGCATCCCTTGTTGGCAATGATGAAATTACCTGCCCATTAAAACTAATATCACTCGCAAGTAAATAACCACCGTTAGCCTCAAAGCCAGCAACGCGTGATGAATTAACAAGCAACTCGTTAAATTCAGCAATAACATATGGTGAGCCAATTTTAGTTCTATTAACTTGCATGAATAGGCCTGACTTCTCAATTGCAGTATTGCAGCTAACAGGTATAGCTAAAGAATCGACGCTCAAAAGTTTACTGCACAATAGCCCTAATAGATCTCCATTTAACCATTGCCCTTTTTCATCTGATAGCAATGGTCTATCACCATCTCCATCCGTTGAAAAAATGGCATCGAAACCATATTCATTAACCCAATCAATTGCTTTTAGTTTATCCTGCTCTGATACAGCTTCTGTATCAATTGGTATAAAGTGATCGCTTCTCTCTAAACTTATAACTTCTGCACCAAGCTCAATAAAGAGTTGCTTATAAATATCTCTTCCAGCACTTGAATGCTCATAAACACCTATCTTTTTTCCTCTTAAGGTATCGGGGGTAAATAAACATGCGTAACGCTGACAGTATGCCTCTTTGGCTGACTTATCTATGTTTAATTCTATTAAATTTGCAGGTAATGGTTGCACTTTTACTGGACTGTTAAAAATTGCAACTTCATCTTGTTTGCTTATTTCACCATCAGGTCGATAAAATTTTAAGCCGTTACGATCAAAAGGAATGTGACTTCCAGTAACCATTATTGATGGCATGCAATCTTGCATTGCTTTGAATGCTAATGCTGGCGTTGGAATAACCCCGTAGTATTTTACATCTAATCCGTGTAATTTTAATGCTGATGCACATGCTTGCGCCATAGCATAGCTACTAGGACGGTTGTCTATCGCGATAGCAACTGTATCAAATGAAAAATCGTTTTCAATTGCATCAATAAAAGCAATAGTAAAAGCAGCACAAACATTAGCCGAAAATACATCAACTAAACCTCTAGCACCACTTGTACCAAATAGCACTCCGCTTTCTTTTATAATAGTCTGTGCTTGCATATTTAAGCCCTTCTAATTTTCCAGTCTTCCGTAACGGTCTTCAAAGCGAACAATATCGTCTTCACCCAAATAAGAGCCTGATTGGACCTCTATCAGCTCAAGATCAACTTTGCCCGGGTTTTCTAACGCGTGTATAGCTGTAATTGGGATATAAACAGATTCATTTTCCGTAATAAACTTTTCTGTATCATCTATCTGCACTTTTGCTGTACCAGAAACTACAATCCAGTGCTCGGAACGATGATGGTGCATTTGAACAGATAATTTGGCACCTGGTTTTACTGTAATACGTTTTACTTGGAAGCGCTTTCCGCTATCAACTGAGTCATATTTTCCCCAAGGTCTATAAACTTCTCGATGAAAAGTAACCTCTGACCGTTGTTCTTCTTTGAGTTGACTTACAATTGATTTAACAAGTTGGGACTCTGATTTTTTAGCTACGAGTACTGTATCCTTTGTATTGATAATTACTAAGTCTTCAATCCCTACTGTAGTGACCAGCTTATCTTCACTGAATACGAGAGAATTTTTTGTATTTACAGACTTAACGTCACCTGTAAATGCGTTTCCATTATTATCTTTCGGTGAGACTTCCCATAATGCTGAAAAACCACCAATATCATTCCACTTAGCATCCATAGGAATGACAATTGCATCATTTGTTTGCTCCATTACAGCGTAATCAATTGATTCATCTGGACATTCTATGAATGCACCTTCATCTATCCGCATAAAGTCCATATCACTAGATTGCACCTTAATTGCTTTTTCACAGACGCTTAAAATATCCGGGCGAAACTCTTTTAGCTCTTGTAAGTATTTACTCGCTTTAAATAAAAACATGCCACTATTCCAATAGTATTGACCGCTATCAATATATTGTTGGGCAGTTTCTAAATCCGGTTTTTCTACAAAACTATCGACGATAAATCCATCATTTTGTGCTTTACCTCGTTTAATATATCCATAGCCTGTCTCTGGTTTATTTGCGACTATACCAAACGTTACGAGATTACCTTTTTCAGCGTGTGCTCTAGCTATTAAAATACTTTTTTGAAATGCGGCTACATCTTCAATAACATGATCTGCTGCTAAAACAAGTAAAAGAGGGTCGTCACCATTTTCTATTGCCTTTAAGGCAGCTAAGGCAATTGCTGGAGCCGTATTTCGCCCAACTGGCTCTAATAAAATACCACTATGAGATACATTTGCTTGGCGAATTTGTTCTGCTGCTATGAAGCGATGCTCTTCATTACAAATAAACATCGCAGGCTCATGTGGTAACCCTTCTAGACGGGTAATTGTTTGCTGCAACATTGTTAAGTCGCCACTTAACTTTAAAAATTGCTTTGGGTAATTACCACGAGAAAGAGGCCAAAGACGAGTACCCGAACCGCCTGCCATTATTATCGGTAAAATCATTTAACACCTGTAACTAAATTAGTTTTTAACTTCTGAAAAAGCTCTTTATACTGTCGTTTAAGAGCTGCATTATCATATTTGCTAAACTCTAATTCAACGCCGTTTTTATATTTCAATTCATTTGCTTTGATATCCAGCATACACATAACAAATTGCTTAATATCTCCATGCTTTACTAAATATCCACTTTTTCCCTGCTCAATATATGAAGCTAACTCACCAACATCAAATGAAATAACAGGTTTACTATATGCATAAGAATGGAGAATAACACCACTTTGTGTTGCACTATCGTATGGCAACAAAGTGGCAATTGCCCCCTTTAATAAAGCATCAAGTTTTACATCTTCGATGAAGTAATTCATTAACTCAACATTTGGTAAAATAGCAAGTTGTGCCAATGCAGGGTCATCCCCTTTGCCAGCGATTAGTACTTTCTCACTTCTCCCTAGACGAGTTAACTCATTAGCTACTTGGATAAGATATTTTAAGCCTTTATAAGGTTCGATACGGCCAAAAAATAAATAGTAGTTTTGTGCCTCTTCACTTATCGACTTATCAAAACCGGAAAGGCTTAAGTGATGGGTTGTTTTATTTGTAGTTACTTTAGAGAAGACAATAAACTCATCCGCAAGCATGCTTTTTACAAACTTATTATATAGTTCAACAGCTTTTTGCTGCTCACCTTGATGGGGGGTCCAATCATGTATAGTAAATACAAGCTTTATTCGACAAAGCTTACAGAGCATCGCAACAGGTAAATTAGCGATGTGCGCAGTATCAAATACGACTGTATTAATGCGATTTATAAGCAACTTAAATAAAACAGCAAAAGACAAAAAACAATCTAAAAAAATTCGCCACGAAAAACCAGACACATTCGCATATGAAGATTTAGAAATATTTAGCTTATTAGCTATTTTTTTATTTGCAAAAAAGCTAATTTCATCTTTAAAGAAATGATATTTCTTTTCAAAATACATTTCTAAATCAGGATTTGTAGAATTACAAATCACTGCTATTTTTTTCATTTTTGAGTACCTTATTTCTATGTTTAGCAAAATAAAAGCCTAGGAATATCCACATAGCATATAGAGGCAATCTTTTTCTCATATAGCTACCAACATGCGATTCATAATAAACAGAAAGTAAGGCTAATATAATGGATATAACAATACCTAACATCAGTAAATAGCTACCGTTTTTAACTTTTTTGTACGAAAATAAACACACTAGAAACGGAATGAGAAAAAACAATATTGGCTCTAACATCATTACTTTCCATAATGCATTTGCCTTTAGTGCATAAATTGATATTGGCGCGAATAAATAAAAGTATAAAGAGGTACCTATCGTTTTATATATACCCAGTACAGATTCATAATCGACAGCAATTACATCAGTAGCTCCGGCTAATACTGAGTAACTTTTAATTGCAACTAAAATAGTAAAAACGTCAGGAAAGTAGCTTTTCAGTAAGAGCAATGGAATTGGGATCAAAACAATAACAACAGCTAGTTGTAAGAAAAAAACTTTAAAGCTCTTCGTTTTAAAGAGAACTAAATATATATAAGAAAATAATAATACCAAGGAAAACTGTGGTCTGTAAAAAATAAGTATTACAATAATTAATGATAAACATATACCTTTAAATAAGGTTCCTCTTCCATTCACTTTGTGTAATAGGCATATAAAACCTATTGAGAAGAGAGAAAACAAAAATACATCTTTTTCTATTTGTACTAAACGAATAAGTAATGTTGGATAAAATGATATAAATATAGCAAATAAAAAAGCATACCAACTTACATTTACCTCTGCTAATGTTTGTCTTCTATTATCGCTTTCATCTAATAGCTCCCTTGCCAATAGCAGTACAGCAATGCAAAAGAATAAAATATTTAGTGACTTAAACCCGAGAGTACCGGCCTCCGGAAATATCAAATACAATGGCACTGCAAGTGCAGAAAAATAGAGTGACTTAGGAGAGTCGTATCCAAACTCAGAAGTTTGAAAAGCGAATATAACCTCTTTCTCTATGTGGCCTAAGCTTAATAATTGACTGGCCATAAGTTTAGCAGTGTAAAAATATAGCTTATCATCGACTAAATCTTTTTTAACAAATATCGAAAAACCATCGCGCCCCATATTAATTGAGATTAAGTGCACAATAAATAGGTAACTTAATGAAAGCGTAATGATTAAGCCAGCTAAGTAGTATATAGGCCTACTACTCAGCTTAAGGTACATAAGTGCTCCAAACAGTACTGAGAGGACCAACAGGACGCTAATCAGGTCATGTACAATTACTAGCATTTGTGGCCCTGAATATAAGTTGCTACATTCTGAACAGGGTCTAAACTAGGCTCTCCAAAGATATTTTTTAGCTTTGCTTTGTTTTCTGAAATAATTTTTTCCGACTTAATATTCTTGCTAGCTAATATTTCAGTAAACTCTGTAACTTCATTATAATTAAATCGATGAGAAGAAATAGACTTTATATATTCTGGTATATCGTGGCCAGGAAAGTCGATTAGCAATATATTGTTCGTAATAAAGGCAGCTTTAGCGACTAACGAGCTATAATGCCCAACATAAAGATCTGAAATGGGAAAACGTTTTTTTTCAAAAACAACAACACCAGCTAACTCTTTGTATAATGTTAAATCACTTCTAGGGTGGAGTTTAATGGTTAAAGTTAGTTTTTTTTCTTGACAGCTTTGAGATAACGCCTTCATAAAGTCAATTAAGATCTTCCTTGCTAATCGACCATCTTCAACCAATGTTTGCGTGATGTAACATACACCTTCTGCTGAAATATTTTCATTTTCATTTGTTAAACTTTTTAATTCTGGATAACCAACAACGTCTTGCTGACTAAGAGCATAACCAAACACATCTTTATGATATTGCTTCCAATAATCGCCATAGACTAAAACATGGTCGGCATTTAATTTCTGATAAGGTAATGATGTCTGTTTGATATTTTTTCCAAAAATAAAAACTTGTATATAGTTATATAGCGTTGCAATAAAGTTTTTATCTACCAAAGAGGCGACAGCATTTACATAGCAAACAAACCTAAATACTTTTTTAACTTGATGAATGAGCAGTGACGTTTCTCTTTTGATAAATGGAATATATAAACCATGCTGAAACATTATTGTATAAACTCCACTTTCTTTCGCTCCTAGGACAAAAGCTGTATCTGGAATTCTTTGCGCCATTACAGTTAGTATTTTTATTTTAGATTGAGTTATTATTCTTTTTATTGAGTACCCGCTAATGCTTTGAACTTTAATTAATTTTGAATTTACGGGGAGAATAGCTAAAGCCTCCTCCTCTGATAATGAACCTTCTTGCTCATAAAAGAAAAAAAAAGATGAATCGGTTTTTTGATTTAAAATTTCATGTGCAATTAAACTTGGGTATCTAGTAATACCCATTAAATTCATATCGAAAAATCCATAGTTCATGATTGTTCTACTCTTCCTTTATTTCGCACTAAACTCAACATTTTCACATACCTTGCTTTATCTTTCTCTCTAGGAAAAAACAACACTACAATTAATATACTTGACGATATAATCTGTATATAAAAATCATAATAACTAAATAAAAAAACGAACACTATAACGAGCATAGTTCTATATAAAAAAGAAAAGTCAAAACTGTCTATCGTAATTTTAAATGACATATAACAATGTAAAACAACAAATTCAAATACCGCCTTAACACTAAATAGTATTGCAATTGCTATTACTGAATATATATGAGAAAGGTAGATACTTAAAAGAAGATAAAGCGCTGAGAGAATTAGGTAAATTAGAGCCACTGGTTTTTCAAATACCGTTGCAGTTAGAACTCGAAGAGGTACCACCGCTAATGCTTGAAAAAATACACCTATAGATAATATATTTAACAGTTGCGCAGAGTTTTTAGCGTAATCTGCATTAATCCATATAGCTAAAATAGACTTTGATAATAACAAGGTTCCAACAACAATAACACCCATCATTAAAGCTATTAATATGTACAAAGTATTTATAGATTCTTTTAATTGTGCAATATGTCCATTTTTAAACCAAAACGAAAACGCGGGGAAAAATGCTGCACTTATAGAGCCATATACAATACTAGTGCGTGATATGAGGTCATATGCTGCAACATAATATGCTAGTTCCAATAGACCTATATTAGAGCTAATAATAAATTTGTCAGCATAAATAAGTATAATTGACGATAAAGAGATTAAAGTTAACCAGCCACCACTTGTAATCAACTGCTTTGAAACATAGCTATCAAAACTTTTAGTAATATGAGTATAGTAATGAAAAACTCTATTTAATAAAAAAATAAAAGAAACAATATGTATAGTTATAGCAATATACATTGCATAGAACATTTCCAGCCCAGCAATATAACAAATTGCTGGTGATAGAAATAATACTGAATTTAGAAAAGCTCGGTTTACAGCTGTTATTTTAAAAAGTAACTTAGCCTCTAAGATCGCTCTTAATAAAATGATCAACAAAAATAATGGCGACGCATATAGCACCGCACTTAACATTTTATAGGCATTTTGATAGTTATCGTTACTTGAATCTATAAATAAACTGACTATTTCATACGAAAAAAAGTAGGTCGCAACACTAACAGTTACACCTATTAAAAGCATTATTAAAAACGATGATGAAATAATATCGCTTATAGATTTTTCACAAGATTCATGCGCCAAAAGCCGATTGACTGATTGAGCAACACCAAAATTTAAATAATTAAATAATACAACTATACTAATCGATAAAGAAAAAACAGCAAAAAGCTCAGATCCAAACCACTTTATAGTTAAGGGTACAGATAGAAGAGCACTCAAAATAGGGAATATTTGCAAGCTCATATTAATAAATGAGCTTTTCATAACATCACTAGTTTTCATACTAAAAACATATTTAGTTTGGTATAGGCAGGGATTGCCTCATGCAATAATTTATAAAGAAAGTTAAGTCCCCTCACTTTAATGGCCCATACCTAATAAAACAACTTTAAATGTTTTAAATAAAATTTTAATATCGGCCCAAGTACTATGATTTTTGATATAGTATATATCGTACTTATGCTTCCATACCGCATCTTCTAATGATGCACCGTATGGATATGAAACTTGTGCAAGGCCCGTAACACCGGGCTTTACAGCGTGTCTAAACCGATAATATGGGATCTCTTTTTCCAGATCTTTAATGAATATTTCACGTTCAGGCCTTGGTCCAACAATAGACATGTCTCCACGAATAATATTGATCACTTGAGGAAGCTCATCTATGCGTGTTGCACGAATAAAGCGACCAACTCGTGTTACTCTTGAGTCATTTTTATTGGCCCATTGAGCACCATTTTTCTCCGCTTCTGTGTTCATTGATCTAAACTTAATAACTTTAAATGTTTCGTTATAAAGCCCGGTACGCTCCTGCTTATAGAACACAGGACCTCGGGATTCCAACTTAATAAGTAAAGCAATAATTAAACTTATCGGTAATGTCAAAATTAATAATAATAAAGCTGAGATAATATCTACAAAGCGTTTCACAAACTGAGTTCGTTTATTCGATAAAATACCAAACGCTTTTTGATGAAGAAAGTAGCCACTGTTTAAAAGCATGACTTCAGTGAAACCAACTCTCTTCTCCAAATAGTCATCTAACGATTCAACATAGCCACCATATTCGAGCGCTTCAACTAATAATTTTTTATAATCACTGTCTAGATCAGAACTTTTATAGTGACAAATTACTTTCGACTTATAATTTTTAATCGTTTTATCATTAAATACAAAATCAAAATTATGCTCTTTTTCAATTACTCGTAGCATATCTACAGAAGATTGGGGGCAAAAAACATAAATAGTTTTGCAGGTAAATGATTTACCTTTTAAGATGTTTGATTTATTACTTTTTTGAACATTATGTGAGTTATTAATCATTATTTATACGTCCGCACGTTGAGCTTCTTTAGCTACGAAACGAGTCAATGAAGTTAAAAAACCGAGGAGTGAACCTAATAGTAAACCCAAAATGCACATTAATATTCTATTGGGAGCAAATCGTTCCTCAGCTTCGTAAGGCATATCAATTACTTTGAACACATAATCCTCTTTTACTTCCGCTAACATTTGAGTTTGAAGTTGCTGTTCCATCAATGTAAATATCTGTTGTTTTAATTCATTTATATTTGTTTTTGCTAATGCATCATTTAAAAATTTCAACGTATTTTGGCTAACAGCAATATCTTTTTCTCTAATTTTCATATTTACTTCTAAAACTAAATTTACAGCAATTTCCTTTGCTACCTTAGGTGAAAAATACTCAACCTCAATAACTGTGTAACCTGTTTCTGCTACTGTATTTATTGATAGGTTGTGCTTTAAAAAGTAATCACTAACTTCATATAAACTTGGCTCATTCTTTTTAGGGAATTTAACATCTCGTTTCCATTGATTTGTATTAGCATCATACTCATCACTGTAAATAGCTTCGTCTTTTACAATATCCCAACCATCAACACCCATTAGGAAAATTTTTAACTGATACTTTTCTATAAAATCAATTAAAAAGTCTTTGCTTTTTAAAGTTTCTAGGGCCTCTATAGTTTTATCACTTCCACCGCCACCAAGATTAACTCCAGCAAGTGATGCTACACCACCTAATTGAGATGCTAAACCAGACAGACCACTGCTATTACTTTGAGCTGAAGGAGCAACTAAAACTTCTGATCTATATCTATCGGGGCTATTGAAGGCAACTACAGCCATGATTAAAGTTATTACTAAAGCTATACATACTAAAATATGCCAATCTTGCTTCAAATGCCTATAGAACCGAATTATATTAAAATTGTTCAATTTCATACCTTAGTTTAGTATTTAAAGACTACCAATCGCTGCAACAGCAACACCTAGTTGATAAAGGATCTGCGTAGCTGTACTCCAAAGCGTCAGCTTGTCCATATGGCCAGCATCCATAGGGACTACTATTGTATCGCCTGGCTCTAACTGGTTTGCATTATTAGCCGCGAACCAGCCTCCTGTATTTGGAATTTCAACAGAGCCATTCGCTTTAATAATGTAAATGCGGTCTTCTGCAGCTCGTTCTTTAAGGCCGCCACTTAGGTCAATGTAATCATCAACACTTACGCCTGCTTTATAAAGGTGCGATGTAGAGTAGTTAACTTCGCCAATAATACTTATAGAATCACGTTTGCTTGGTACGTAAAGCGTGTCGCCATTTTGTAGAACTAAGTTTTGTTGGTTATTTACTATTAAAGGTAAATCAATAACTAAACGCCCTACCGCTTCAACACTTGCTAAATCGTTTAGTAGTTTATCCATCTCATCGTATGAAAGAGTGTTACCACTTACTGAATTTTGAAAGCTTTTTGATGCAATATCACGGCGTAGCTCGGTTGATAAACGAGCTAGCTGTTGTTGCTCTTGCTCCTTTATAGAAACACGAGTAAATATTGCTGCGTTTTGTTCTGCAAAATCAGAAAAACCACCCGCTCGTTTAAGTAAATCAGTAAGCGTTTCGCCTCGGCGAATAGTGTATGTACCCGGGAACTTAAGTTCACCTTTTAACTGTACTTTTACATTTTCTTGCCAGTTAGGAATCGAGAAAATGTTAATGCTGTCTTTACTACGAAGGGTGATATTGTTTTGTGATTCACCTTTTAGTGCACTTTCAAGATCAAATCGTACGTGTTCTACCTGAGAGGCATCACCTAAAACAATGCGCGTTATTTCAGCTTGTTTAGTATAAGCGGATTCTAATAAGCCACCTGCTGCGGTTACTAAGTCGGCTACTTCGCCACTCACTGTAAGAGGATAAATCCCTGGGTAAGTGACGTTACCGTTAATTTCAACTAGCTGCATAGCTTGCGCTATTGATGCTTGCTGTTTTAACTTTTCGATAATAGGAAGAAGTAAATTATGGCGACTAAAAAAGGCATAGTCTTCTGCTTTTAATTCTTGCGATTGTTCGTTAACTTTACGTTTTGAAATATCTGCAATTGTGAGGGCTTGCCCACTTTCAGTAATAATTTCTTCTTTTTGGTTTATTCCAATGTATTTTTCAAACTCTTTTTGTTTAAACTCATACCATTGCTCGGCTTTAAGTTGTTGCTCTTGTTGTTCTTGGCTTAGCGCCATGTTTTCAAGCGCTGTTTTTTCTATTTCTTTTTCTTCAAAGCGGCTAAATATAATGATTTTGTCGTTCGCTTTTAGCGCTAGGTTATTGTCAGCGTTTTTAATAATCGCTTGCGCTACGTCAAACTGGTGCGCTTCTATGTCACCATTAATGTTTGTTTCACGAATTAATAAACCGTAACTTAAGTCTGCCTGAGGAAGTAAATCGCCGCGCACTGACTTTAGTACGTCTGAAATACGTTTACCTTGGTACCACTGATAGTTACCTGGGCGTGCAACAGCACCAATTAGGCTGATTGAATTTTCGTATTGTGAACTTACCGAATTAAAACGAACTCGGTCGCCATCTTGTGGAATATAGCTAATGTTACTTTTGCTAAAATCAACAGAGAGTATTTCTTTACGCTGATTATTAAAACGTTCAACAACCACGTTTTTAGCATAAGCCTCTGGTTTTAATCCACCGGCCATGTTTAAAAGTTGTTTAGCCGTTTCACCTTGTTTAAGTTCAAAAATAGCTGGGCGTTTTACAAGGCCTTCAACCGTTATTTGTGAACCAACAGAAGGTACAAATACAACGTCCCCAGGTTTTAATACTATATCTTTACTGCTATCGCCGTTGATCAGTAAATCGTATAAATCGAAGTTACTAACCACTTTACCAGCGCGTTTAACTTGAATATTACGAAGAGAAGCAATGTCAGATACACCACCACTGACAAATAATGCATGCGATACGGTAGTTAAAGACGAAACACTATAGCTACCCGGTTTGTAAGCCTCACCTAATACTAAAATACGCATGCTGCGTAACTGCCCAAGCGATACAAACGCTTTTACGCCTATAACTTCCTGCTCTACTTTTGCATTAATAAGCGCTTTTACTTCTGCAAACGTTAAGCCTGCTACTTGAACTGGTGTTAAATCAGGAATGCTAATTCTGCCCTCACGATCGACTGTAACATCAAAACTTTCACTTTCTTTACCATAAAAGTTAATGTTTAACTGATCACCAGGGCCTACTAAATAAGTATCAGGAACTGCTGCGCTTTCATTTGGCATAAAAGAGGTCGGCTCACCGGCAAACAGTGAATAACCAAATGGTTTTAATTCATCTTTTTTAGGATTAAAGCGCTCATCATCGCTGAGTTCTGCTTGCTGTGGCTCTTCGCGCTCGCCAATCGTTGGCTGACTGGTTGGTGTTTGATTACTTGATTGGTTTGATCCTGTGATTGTAGAAATGTCAACACCATACTGCTTAGCTAAGGCTTCTTGCTGTGATTTAGGTAGTTTTTTAAATTGCTCTAGCTGCGAAGCAGTTGGCGTAAAAGCCATTGCGTTGATGCTAAATAAAAGAACAAAAGCACTTAATAATTGTGTAAAAACTTTCACGAGTAGGTATATCCCTAGGTCTACAACCAAAATTGGTGGCTATAATACATTAATCTGAGGCAAATAAAAAAGGGACTTTCGCCCCTTTTGTCATTTAAATGTCACTAATTTAATGGTTTTGGTTAAAAACTGTAAACTAGTGTGAATGACGTCTCTGTGTCTGTGCTTTCTTTGTCATCAGCAACGTCTGAGTTGTTGGTAACATTAAAAGCTACTTTCATTTGTAAAGAACCATTAATTTTAGCAAGCAATGCCGTTTCTGAACGTGTTTTAGTGTTCGTGTCACCGTATTCAACCGCCACTAGCTGCGTAAAACGTGCATTATCAGAGATTTGCCAATTGTAGTCTAATTTACCAAGGGCAATTACTTCACCTTCAAACTCACCAGCAAGCGGGTTGCCATTTTCGTCTACTTCAGTGCTGTCATCTGGGTACTCAAAGTACTTGTAACCCGGACCAATCTCTGCGCTTAACCACATTGTTTTTTCATTTAACAAACGTAAGCCATAACCCGCTGAAATTACAGATTCACTGCGGTATGCACCAAAGTAGTCTGAAACGTGTGAACCATAAATGAATAAATGAGAATGCTCTTCATTTAATTTGTAATTACCTTGGGCTGAAATTGAGTACTTTTCGTTTGTGCGTTGAGTAACTTTGTTACCGTTTGCATCGTCAACTTCATCTTCTTTATAGATTCCGTCAAGCTTGTACTCGTTGTTCCAGCTTTCTAAGTTGTGCTGTACTTTAATACCACCTTTAAGCGTTGTTGTTTCAGTGTTACCACTAGTAACAATAGCACCAAGCTCACTGGTAACTTCCCACGTTTTTTGCTCTGCATCTTCAGCGAAAGCGTTAGTCGCAGCAGATGCTGCAACTAACACTAATAAAAGCTTTAATTTCATTAAAAATAACCTATTTAATACTAAAAATTAGTCTTGCTTGTGTAAATGAACATCCATTTGCGGAAATGGAATTGAAATATTTGCGTCGTCTAATGCAATTTTAATATTTTCCATTAATGAAAAATATGTAGGCCAGTAGTCAGCAGCATTAACCCAAGGACGCACTACAAAGTTAACACTTGAGTCGCCTAGCTCATTAACAGCTACTGTATAAGCAGGGTCTGTTAGTAAACGAGTCTCTGCATCAAGTACTGATTTTAATACTTCTTTTGCTTGGCGTAAATCAGCATCGTAACCAACACCAATCACTAAATCGATACGACGAGTTGATTCTCTTGAGAAGTTAGTAATAGCGCCCGACATAATTTGAGAGTTAGGAACAATGATTACTTTATTATCTGGTGTGCGAAGTTCTGTAGAGAATATTTCGATTTTTTTAACCGTACCAGATTTGCCACCGGCTTCTACAAAATCACCCGATTTAAACGGACGAAGTAAAATGATTAGTACACCCGACGCAAAATTAGACAGTGAACCTTGCAATGCTAAACCTACCGCTAAGCCGGCTGCACCTAAAATAGCAATGAATGACGTTGTTTCAATACCAATTTGCGAAAGCGCCATTAGTACTGTTAATGCAAATACAAGGGTATACACAATGCTTGCTACAAAAGAACCAACCGCTTTGTCTACCTGTTTTTTTGCAAACCCTTTTTCTGTCAAGTTAGAACAAAACTTAGAAACCCTACTACCTATTAAAAAGATAATAAGCGCAACAACTGCTTGAATACTATAGTGTAAAATTAAGCCTGAGTTATCATTAAGCCAATTAAGTACTGAATCCATGTTTACTCCAAATGTTTTTGATTAGTGTTTTTCCGGATAGCATTATACATTAATTTACAATTTGTTCTCATTTATTAATGAATTCATACTATATATATGGCGAATTGTTTATAGTTTTTAATCGCGCATAGCTTGAAGAAGCATTACTGAACTTTCGCTGTACGAGAGTGAATTTTTAGATTTTATTTTTAAATTTAATTTTTTTTAATTTAAGGCTTCACAAGGTTTATTATTTTATGTATTATGCGCGCCACACCAAACAAGGTGTGTAGTGGCGGTTGTAGCTCAGTTGGTAGAGCCCCGGATTGTGATT
Source organism: Pseudoalteromonas sp. S554 (assembly GCF_005930865.1). Lineage (NCBI taxonomy): Bacteria > Pseudomonadati > Pseudomonadota > Gammaproteobacteria > Alteromonadales > Pseudoalteromonadaceae > Pseudoalteromonas > Pseudoalteromonas sp. S554. The sequence continues at coordinate 20,373 of NZ_PNDV01000031.1, forward strand.
CCGGTTGTCGCGGGTTCAAGCCCCGTCAATCGCCCCATTTTTTTCTATACCAATCTTCCTCTGTTAATAAAATCTACAACGTTAATCTTACACAAAATTTTTAAACCCGCTTATATTCAAATTTGTTAGCCATATATTATCTTCGATGAATTGATATTTATGCTTAAAATTAAATATCATTGAATTTATTATGTATTTTCATTAAAAACCGCTTATTTTCTGTTCAAAACCTATTTTTACTGTAAAATATATCTACACTTTTCAAGATATATAACTAAGTATGATTAAACCGATTCTAAAGCTTTTCCTATGTAGTTATTTAACCGCCCTCAGTTTTAGTTCTATTGCACAAAATATTAACAGCTACAGTCAGTTTTTAATCGATGTACAAAAATTAGTCTCTGAAAAAAAATTTCATCAAGCCTACCAGCTAAGCCAGGAACAAAACCAGTATTTAGGCGAGCCCACTTATGATTTTTTGTTAGGTGTTTCTGCTTTAAAGTTAAATCATACTGCTGAGGCTATTTTTGCTTTTGAGCGCACCATTGAAAGCAACCCAAAGTGGTATGAAGCGCGTTTATTTTTAGCTCGCGCTTATATGTTGGTAAAAAACTTTCCTGCTGCACAAAATCAAGCCTTAATACTTGTTAACTCATCTATGGCGCCAAACACCATAAAAACCTCTGCACAGGCATTGTTAGATAGGGTCGCTTTACAGAGTAAACGAGCCGGTGATTTTTATTCTCAAAATATTGAGTTTGCGTTGGGCGTTGATGGCAACGTAAATGCAGGCACCACAGAAGATACAATTATTATTCCTGAAATTGGTGAATTTTTATTATCTCCTGAAAGCAAAAGCACAGATGATAGTTACGCTAAGCTTAATTACTCAGGTAAATACTCTTACCCTATTAATCAACAAAGCACTGTAGTAATAAACGCTAACGCTGGATGGTATAAATTCGCCGAACTGAGTCAGTATGACAGAGTTAATGCCCATTTTAGTGCTGCATACAATTATGAAATTGGAAGTATTAATTGGCACGTTCAGGCTTCAACAACACCTTTAATACTTGATTCGGAACTTTATAGAGCTGAGTCGGCTATAACCTTGGGGGCTAACTTTACGTTATCAGACAGTATTACCCTTTTTGCAGCGCTCAGTGGGGGGGATTTAAACAACCGATTTGACGACAAGCTCGATAATACATTTTATGCGATTAATACTGGAGTAAGTTATTCAACACAGCATTGGTTTAACCGCTTTAGTGTCAATGTTAAAAATGAAGACGCTGACTTAACTCAGGGAGAGTTTAATAGTCGCCAAAGCACCAGTGTGTACTACCAAGCCAACACTCAATTAGCCAAAAATTGGCAATTACTTTCACTTGCTGGTTACCAATGGATTAATTATCAAGAAGATCATCCTTTATTTTTGCAAGAACGTGCCGATAATCTACTTATGCTCTCGGCTACTGTTCGCTACTTAGTTAATCGTGATTTTGCGTTGCAACTAACCACTAACTATCAGGATAAAAGCAGCAATATTGCTTTGTTCGAATACGACCGTTTAGACATTAATTTAAGCGCCTCTTACTCATTTTAATTTAAGGTATTTATGAAACACATACTTCCTATCATTACCGCCTTACTGTGTGTAAATTTTTATGCGCAAGCAAGTGAGCCAGCGGGTAAAACAATTTTGGCCCGTGGTTCTGTATTAGCAACAAATGAGGCAGCCCAACAACGTCAATTACAGCGTCGTGATACTGTTTTTGGTATAGACCGAATAACGACTGGCAACCAAAGTAAAGCGCAGTTTTCAATGTTAGATGGCGGTTTAATTTCTTTAAAAGAAAATTCAGAACTTAATATAGCCAATTACCAGTTTGATAAAAACACACAACAAGGGTCTGCATCTATTGAGTTACTCAAAGGCGGCCTGCGTTCTATATCTGGCGTTATCAAAAAAAATGGCGGTGCTTATGACGTCAAAACCCCTGTGGGGTCAATTGGTATTCGTGGCACGCACTTTGAAGTGCAGCTAGTAGGTAGTGATGTATTTATAGCTGTGTGGGATGGTGCAATCGACCTAACACTTACAAATAATAACGTGCTGTCGCTTGGTGATAATGAAGCGTTTTCGTTTGCAAAAATTACAAGTACTGGTGATGTTTTTACAACAACGCGTGCCGCAGCTGTATTTGATCAAACCGTTGCAACTATTGAGCCTAATAGCGAAAGTGAAGAAACAGAGCAAACTCAAACAGCCTCAACAAACAACACAATTATAGAAGATGATAGCACAGCAGACGCATACTCTGAGCAGCAATTTCAGGCTGTAGATAACGCCTTTTTAGTTGACCAAATAGCTCAACGCCAAGGTGTTTTTAACTACAGCGCTTCTGATTTTAGTGTGGCTTCAAGTGCTGGAGGCGTTACCGACTTTTCTATGACTATGGCCGTTGATTTTGACAATGGAACAGTGCCTGATGGCGAAATTAGCTTTAAAGATGCAGGTGGTACATGGTATGCCGCGTACAGTGGTTTAATAAATATAAGTGAACTTGATTTAGCTATTACGTTTGCCTCATACGGAAACAATAAAGCAGAAGGTGATATAGACGCGGTGTTTTTAAATGACCTAGACACCATTATAGGTAACTTTCAGTTGAGTGAAATTAATAATCCAGATGTAAACGCGAGCGGTTCTTTTATTTTAGAACCGTAAACACATTGGATAGACCGCTTTTATTTTGGAGTATTAAATAATGACCGCCAAAAAACACTTTTTGCTTGGTTCAATGATGTTTGCACTAAGTGCTTGCGGAGGCTCAGATGAGCAACAACCTCAAGCGTCAGCGCAAGCGCCTACATCTACAGTTAACCCACCAGCCGTTGCAAGTTATGTAAATTTAGCGGGCGTTTTAGCCAGTAATAAAACAACACAAATACAGATTTTAGGTGAAAATACCGTGAGTCGCGGCGCTGTGGGCTCAGCTATAGCAAACTCGCAAGCTACTATTGGCTTTACTCAAACAGAAACAGTACAGGGTAATGTTTCATTTTTACTTAACGCCCGCGATCCCGACGGTATTAGCGAAATAAACTTAGTATTACCCAGCGTTAATAAAAGCCTGCCTATTTGCTCATCTGATTGTGGTAATGAATACGAGCGTTCTGTTATTGGGTTAAGCCCATCTCTTTATGGTGTAAGTGCTGGAGAATTACGCTTAGAAATATGGATAACAGATACACTCCAAAACCAAGTACTTGCCGATGCAATTACGTTTAGCTGGCAGCCTCATCAAATTGTAGGAGTAACAGCTCAACGAGAAGATCAAGGTATTAACCTTGCTTGGCAAGCCAACAATGAGCTAAACCGTTACAACGTATATATTGCCACCCAACCGGGTGTGTCGCCTTCTAATGTTGATGAACTTGAAAATGGCCAACAATTTTTAAGCATTTCGGACCCTTTCTTTACAATACCAAACACGATTACAAACAAAAGCTATCAAGCTCTTATAACAGGCATAGATGGTAGCGGTGAAAGTGGGTTTTCTAACTTAATAAACATAGCTCCCCTAGGTGGAGAACTTGCTTTTGCTCCTACAGCTAACAACGATATATTTGAAATTGATGAAGATACTGCCCTGCAAGGCAATGTACTAACAAACGATACGAATCCGTATAGCGGACAGCTCCTTGCCAACACACAAGTATTAGTGCCCCCTTCGCATGGCTCAGTAACTATGACCGAATCGGGTGATTTTACTTATCAGCCTGCGCTTAACTTTAATGGTGAAGATGCATTTAGCTATCAAATTATTAACGAGCTAGGCAGAACCGACACCGCGGTTGTGGCAATAACTATCAACCCAATTAATGATGCGCCTACTGCCCTAAACAATACCTATAATATTTCAAGTGATGGTACGTTAACTGTTTCAGCTCCCGGTTTGTTAGGTAATGATAGCGATGTTGATTTAGATGAACTTACGGTTGATATAGCGCCTGTTAATGAGCCGCTGCGCGGACAGCTAACCTTATTTGCTGACGGTAGCTTTGAATACCAAGGCGAACCAAATATGCAAGGTGAAGATAGCTTTCAATATAAAGTTATTGATAACCAAGGCGGTGAAGCTACAGCAACTGTATTTATTGTAAGCACCAATACTAACTCGGCTCCCGTTGCTAATAACGATAGTTATAACGTAAACGAAGATAATACGCTTGTTATCTCTGCAGAAAATGGGGTACTTAGCAATGATACCGACCCTAACGGTGACACATTTACGGTAGACGACACCTTTATAGTTGCACCTACTCACGGGCAACTTTTACTTAGCATTGATGGCAGCTTTAGTTACATACCTGATGCTAACTTTAATGGGGTAGACCAGTTTCAATATGCAGCCATTGACTCTCAGGGCGCCAGTGCCACAGCAACTGTCACTATCATTGTAAATAGCCAGCCAGATAACCCGGTTGCGCAAAACGACGCATATCAGTTTAGCCGAAATAGTCTATTTTCAGTCTCAGCTGAAAGTGGCCTACTAGCCAACGACTTTAATATAGAAACTGGCGAACTTACTGTTAACACCACACCTGTTACAGTGCCTCAAAACGGCACGCTCAATTTAAATAGTGATGGTTCATTCACTTATCAACCCAATGCTGATTTTTCTGGGGTCGATAGTTTTTCTTATTCAATTTCAAACGTTCAGGGCTTAACCGCAACCGCTCAAGTAACACTAAGTGAAAGTGGAAATAACACCTTCCCTGAGGCAAGCGATGATCAGTTCACCATAGCCGAAGATAGCAGCGCAACACAGCTTAATGTATTAGCAAATGACACAGACGCTGACGGCGATACCATTACACTATTTAATGTAAATAGCACACTTGGCTCAGCAAGCATTGTTAATGGGCAAATTGAATATACCCCGCCGGCCAACTTTTCTGGGCAAACTGTTCTTACCTACAGTATTACTGATGGGTATGAAAATGGCTCTCCTGGTGAGAAAGACAGTACCGCAAGTGTTACGATTATTGTAACGCCTGTAAATGATGCACCCGTTGCAAACGCTGACCTTGCTACCATAAATGAAGACGCAATTGCATTGCTCATTGACGTTTTAGCCAATGATTCGGATATTGATGGCGACAGCTTAATATTGAGCGAAGTCTCTGCCGACAGTGGCACTGCGCTAATTATTGAAAATCAAATTCAGTACACACCTGCCCCTAATGCAAATGGCGTAGCAACGGTGACTTATTCAATAAAAGATGCGCAAGATGCAAATGCGACTTCAACACTAAGCATTACTATTTTACCAATCAACGATGCACCCGTTGCCACTGCCGATACTGCAACTATGGATGAAGATGCAGCGCCTATTACT